>JAITNA010000177.1 GCA_031290715.1 Eubacteriales Family XIII. Incertae Sedis bacterium
TGATTGCCGACGACGACCCCATCATTTTGCAGGGGCTGTCTATGATCCTCTCCGCGCGTGACGGGATCGACCTCGTCGGCACGGCGGGAAACGGCGCGGAAGCGGTCGAGCTGAGCCGCACGCTCCTCCCGGACGTCGTGCTTCTCGACATACGGATGCCGGTCATGGACGGGATCGAAGCCGCGGAAGCCTTGCTTCGGGAAGAACTTGCCGCGCCGCTGCTGCTCACGACTTTTGATGAGCCGGAGCTTATAGGCCGCGCGCTGAAGGCCTCCGCCCGCGGTTACATTCTGAAGAACAGTCCCGCCGAGCGCATTCTGTCGGCGATAGAAACCGTCGCGGAAGGCGGCACGGTCTTTGCGCCGGACGTGATCGACTACATCCGAAGCGCCATTCACATCCCCGCGGGAGAGGATGCCGATATCTTCAAGGAAATCACGCCGCGCGAAAAAGAAATCGTGCAGCTTGTCGCCGAGGGGCTGTCAAATGCCGCCATCGCGGAGCGGCTGTACCTCTCAAACGGCACCGTGCGCAACCACATTTCCGCGATATTGGAAAAGACAGGGTTGGAACACCGCACCCAAATTGCCGTGAGGTATTACGCGCGGGGATAGGCGGCAAATAAATCAGGGGGAGGAATTCGCCCCGTCTGTGTGGTAAGATAAGACTACACGGAGGTGCGATATGGCAAAATTCAAATATGTATACGGAACGGTCAAAGCCGGGAAATCGACGGCGCTGCTTCAGGTGGTTCACAATTACGAACAAAACTGGATGAAGGCGCTGCTCATCAAACCGAAGCGCGATACGAAAGGCAATGACAGCGTGGTCAGCAGGCTCGGCGTTTCGCGGAAGGTTGACTACCTTGCGGATACGGGGGAGGGCTTGCACGCCTTTCTGCACAGCCAATCCTGCGTCGCTTGCGTCGTTTGCGACGAGGTACAGTTTCTCGAACAGGATTGTATCGATGTGCTGTGGGCGTATTGCAAGAAGGCGAATGTCCCTGTGCTCGCCTACGGGCTGCGCACGGATTATACGGGTAAGGCCTTTCCCGCGAGCATCCGCTGTTTTGAACTCGCGGATGAGGTCGAGGAATTGGCGGCGCTTTGCAACTGCGGCAGGAAAGGGCGCTTCAATTACAAACTCAATCAGGAGAATACGAACAGCGCAGGCATTGAGGACGAGGGCGTAGACAAATACCGACCGATGTGCGGGCAGTGCTATTATGAGAGCGCGGTGAAGGGCGAGTAGCCGACTCAGTCGGTGTTCACTCGCAGCAAGCGGATGAAGTCCCGCGTGAGCGCGGCGGTCATGCCCCAAATCACGCGCTCTTCTCCCGAATCCGGTTCCGCGTAGATGTAGATCAGAACCGTCGATTCGCCGGTGCGCCAGGCGTATTCGCCCGATTTGCTCAATTTTTCGACGGGCAGATCCGGCGCGATCTCCGGCGTGACCCGATTGACGTAAATCTCCGGCTCATTTTCCAAAAAGAAAGACAGCGGCACGAGGAACGTTTCCCCCACTTCGACCGCGTTCGGCCGCGCCGTTTTCAGGGCGCCGGCCTCGATCGTCCCGAGGAAAGAGTACAGCGTGAAATTGCTGTAAGTAACGAGATAATTGAGCTCGCCGATCACTTGGACAGCGCTTTCCGCCACGCCAAGCTCTTCAACCGTTTCACGCACGGCGGCGTCCCTCGCGCTTTCCCCCGGCTCGATCCGCCCGCCCGGGAAGCTGACCTCGCCGGGCTGCACGTCAAGGCCCTTTGCGCGCACCTCGTAAAGAATGTGAAGTTCCCCGTTCTTTTCAACCAACGGAATCAAAACAGAGTAATAACGATAATGCCCGACCGGCTCCGGCACATGGCCGCGGATGGCGCCGGATATAGCTTGGATGTCTATTGCGTCAAAATGCTTATCCATTTAAGCAGCCTTCCAATGCCAGCAATTTTGCCTTCGTTTCAAGGCCCGCATCCAATGCGCCGCCGAAATATTTTTGGCCTTTGATCCAAAGCCCCGTAATGTTCCCGCCGTCGCCGGCCACGGTAAGCAAGCCGACAGGCGAATGTACTTCTGTGATATATTGCATAGAGCCGCCGCCTTCCGAAACTAGGTTCTTTGTTACGATTCACATTTTATAACATACTATAACACAAACATTTTAGAAAGCGCTCCGAAATAAAGTGATATAATGTTCCATAATAAATGCAAGAAAGGAACGGGGTTCTATGCCATATACCATGGATCGCCTGAAAACCTCGGGGGGTTTCGCATGAAGCGGTACCTGAAAAATCTTCCGGACTTGACGGGAAAGCGGGCTGTGGTCACGGGCTACGGCGGGATCGGCTACGCCGCCGCCTATGCTTTCGCCGCAAAGGGGGCTTCCGTCATTTTGGCGGGGCGGACGCCGCGGAAGGGCGAAGCGGCGGCCGCACGCATTCAAAGCGAGCTGCCGGAAGCCGATGTAATTTTTGAGGAACTTGACCTTGCCGACTTGGACTCTGTAAGGGATTTTGCCCGGCGTATGACCGAACGCGGCGGTGCCGTTGATTTGCTTATGTGCATTGCCGGCGTCATGATGCCGGACGGCTTGCAACTGACAAAGCAGGGTTTTGAAATGCAGTTCGGCGTCAACTATCTCGGACATTACGCGTTGACGGGTCTTCTCCTTCCGCTGCTGCGAAAAGGGCGCGACGCGCGCGTAATCACGGTAAGCTCGATCGCGAACAGGCCGGTGAAATTTGACTTCGCGGACGCCCGCGGGGAGCATGGATACAGCGCGTCCCGGTCCTATGCTTTCTCAAAACTATGCTGTCTTATGTTCGCGCCGGCTTTTCAGGCGCACAGCGATCGGGCAGGTTGGGGCGTCAAGGCCGTCGCCGTACATCCGGGGCTGGCAAGAACGCAATTATTCAATCGCAGCCGCGGATTCACCATGACGCTGCTTCAAATCATCTTCACGGTGTTCCCTTTCATCCGGCAATCCGCCGGGAACGCGTCAAGGCCGGCGCTCTACGCGGCGTCGTCGCCGGACGCGAAGCCGGGCGGGTACTACGGGCCGTGGTTTGCCGCCGCCCTCGGCGGACCGCACAAGGCGGCGACCCCGGGCCGTGCAAAAAACCCCAAATACCGCGAAGCCCTGTGGACCCTGTCCGAAGAACTGACCGGGATCGTCTATGTGTGACGATCGTTGTTGATAATATAATAGGATGTATTTGATCTGAATTGAGGGAGTGGTGTTGGTATGATATTTGAGGAAAAGACTTTGTCGAGTGAGATGATTTATGAGGGGGCGATCCTCAATCTTCGGCGGGATGAGGTGACGGTCAAGGACGGCGGGATTTCCCATCGGGAGATTGTGGAACACAGCGGCGGCGTTGTCATTCTCGCCGTGACGCCGGCGGGGAAGATTCCCATGGTCCGGCAGTACCGCAAGGCGGCCGGCGGGGTGATGTTTGAGCTGCCGGCCGGCAAGCTCGAGCCGGACGAACCGCCGGCAGAGGCGGCTGTGCGCGAGCTCAAAGAGGAAACGGGCTATACGGCGGGGAAGATGGCACACATCGCGGCGTTCTATCCGTCCGTCGGGTATTCTTCGGAGATACTTCATGTCTTTTTGGCGGCGGAATTGGA
>JAITNA010000180.1 GCA_031290715.1 Eubacteriales Family XIII. Incertae Sedis bacterium
CTCTCCCGTTCCCGTAACTATTCAGACTCCCTGTCATTCCCGCGAATGCGGGAATCCAGTGCCAAACCTCTGTCAGCCGTAGAGTGCCACGGTAGACGACCACGCGCTGAAGCGCTGTCGTCCTCGAATGGGACGTTCCAACGGTCGCAAGCGACCGGGATACGTCCGCAACGCGCTGAAGCGCTGCACTCCTGGCAGACGTGGTACGACGGAGCTGAAGCTCCTGTACCACTGTCATTCCCGCGAATGCGGGAATCCAGTGCCTCTCCGGATTCATTGAACAAACCATATCATATCACACGTTCAGCGCTTCCAGCGCAGCAAATAGCGCTGCAGACGGCCGAAGCCGTACATGATCGCCGTGATCACGACGCCGATCACGATGACCCCGACGACAATACGCGTGAAATCGCCGAAGTCGGAATAATATTTCACATAATATCCCATGCCGGCGCGGGCGCCGATCATCTCCGCGGACGTGAGCAGGATGAACGAGATGGTCAGGCCGATATTCATCCCGTTGAAGATGGAGGGCAGCGACGCGGGCAGCACGATCCGAAAAAGCATGACGGGCCGGCTGACATTCAGCACGCGCGCCGAGTCGATGATCCGGCTTTCGACCTGTGCCACACCGCTCATCGTGCTCGCGAGCACCGGCCAAAACGTCGCGAGAAAAATCACAAAAACGGAAACCGACCGAAACGTCGGCAGCAGCGCAATCCCATACGGGATATAGACGACAGGCGGGATACAGCCGAGAAAACCCGCGAGATAGCCCGCCGCCTTTCCGTAGCGCCGGCTCTCCCCGAAAAAAAGGCCGAGCGGGACCGCGCACACACAGCCGACCGCAAAGCCCTGTACAATAATGCCAAGCGAGCTGCCGATGTTGACGAATATCTTTCGGTAGTCGGCCGCCATCTGCGAAAAGACCTGCCCCGGCGTCGGAAACAGCGCTTCATTCATGAGGTTGAGCTTGGCCGTCGCAAACGTCCACGCGATCAAAACGACGAAAATCACGCACATGACATCGACGAAAAGCTGCATGCCCTCCCGCGTTTTGAAACGCAGCGGCAGGAGCAAAACAAAGATTTCCGCAAAGACGGCCACCCAAAGCAATACCGGGGTCAGCGCGTCCTTGTTTGTCCGGTCGGGCAGGAACTGAATCGCGAACAGGATCACCCAGAGGACTTGATGGGCACGAAAATACCGCAGCCGAACCGTGAGCTTTTCGTTCACAGCACGACCTCCTCGCCGCCGATCTTGTTTCCGACATCGTGAAAAAAGCGCGCGATGAGCTCGCCGCGCAGCGCCGCGTATTCCGGCGACTGCACAAGCGCCGCGCGGTTTCGCGGGCGCGGGAATGGCACCTCGAAAATCCGCTCGACCCGCCCCGGACTGCCTTCGAGCATGACGACACGATCCGCGAGCAGCAGCGCCTCGTCGATATCGTGCGTGACGAAAACAACGGTCTTTTTGGCTTGCGTCCCGTCGCCCTCCCACAATTCCAAAAGCAGCTCCTGCAGGATGGTGCGGTTCTTTGCGTCAACCGCCCCGAACGGCTCATCCATCAGCAGGATTTCCGTATCCATCGCAAGCGCGCGCGCGATCGCCACGCGCTGCTGCATGCCGCCGGAAAGCTGGCCCGGATATTTATCGCCCGCGCCCGCAAGCCCGACCTTCGCCAGATACGCGTCCGCGATTTCTCGGCGCTCGGCCTTGGAGAGGGCCGAACCCGCCTGTTCGATTCCGAAAGCGATGTTTTTCCCGGCGCTCATCCACGGAAACAGCGAATAATGCTGAAACACGACCCCACGATCCGTCCCCGGCCCCGAAAGCGGCGCGCCGTCGATTCGGACCTCGCCCGCCGCGGGGGAAAGAATGCCCTCCAGTACGGAAAGCAGCGTACTCTTGCCGCTGCCCGAAGACCCGATCACCGCGACGAACTCGCCGTCCGCCACGCTGAGCGAAATATCCTCCACCGCGGTGAAGGGCCTCCCGCCCTCCGCCGCGTATTCGACCGACAAATTGTTGATTTCTATCTTTCCCATGCCTACTATGCGTTGCGCGCCGCGAAATCGCCGAGAAGCTGCTGATACAGCGCATCCTCCGGGAATTCCGCGATGAGCGTTTCGATCGCCTGCTTGTAGATATCGACATTGAAATACGGCCCGTCAAAATCCTCCGTATAGCCGAAGCTCACGACCTTTTCCTTCAGCGCGGTCGTTGCGGCGCTGTCGGGGTCGGGGTTTGAAACGCTGTGCCCGCCATAGATTTCATAGTCGAGGTCCGCGGGGTCGAGATCGATGTAGACCTTGACGTCCTCAATCGTCTTTTCATGGTTTTCCTGTGAGAACTTATAGGCCTTGATGAACGCGCGCTCGATGGCCAAATAGGTCTGCGGGCGGTCCGCAAGCGCAGCCGTGGCCGCGACCTGACGGCAGCAGGGCTGATTGTGGAAATCATCAACCTCGTTGCAATAATACAGCACTTCGTAGCCTTGGTTCTTCGCGATACTCGCGTACGGCGAATAGACGGACGCCGCGTCGATCTCCGCGCCGGCGAGCGCCGCAAACGCGTCTTTCTGGCTCTCAAAATAGACGATGTTCGCCTGATCCGCGCCCTCGCCCACTTCGATCCCCGCTTCGTCGAGTAGCACGAGCAGCTCAAGGTCTTGGATGCTGTTGCGGACGGAAGCGATGTTGCGGCCTTTCAGCAGCGTGATATCGATGTCGCTTACGCCCTCCGTGAACTCTTTTTTGATCACATAGCCGTGGCCGTTCGTCATGGCGCCGCCGAAGATCGTGATATCATGGCCGTTGCTCTGATTCGTGATCGTCGGCACCGAGCCGATGAAAGCCACATCGAGCTTGTCCGATTCAAGGCCCGTGACCAACTCGCCCGCGCTCGCAAACGGCGTGACCTGCGAGGTCAATCCCTCTTCTTCAAAAAACCCTTCTTCCTGCGCGACGAACGCGAGCAAATGCGCCGTCGAGTTGAGCGTGCCGATGGTGATGTCCGTTTTTTCCGGTGTGATGTTCGGCTTCACCGAAACCGCCGGAGCGTCGCCGCTGTCCGACGCGCCGCTGTCCGCGGGCGGTGTTTCGGCGGGCTCGTCTTTGCTTGAACACGCCGAAAGCGCAAAAATCATCACAAACGCGAGCAATCCTGCAAGCAATCTTTTCTTATTCATTTCTTTCATTCTCCTTACTTTCCGTTATTCCGATTTTCTTCCTATATATGTAACAGCCTTGATATCAGCCCGCGATGATTTCAAGGCTTCGTACATCGTGATTTTTTGCGGATTTTTGTCCGGATATGCGCCAAGCGGTTCAGCGCTTCGTATAGCGTTTCATCCTTCTTCGCGAAGTGCAAACGAATGATATGATGGATCGGCTCGCGGAAAAAACTCGAGCCGGGTACCGCGCCCACACCGACGCTTTCGGCGAGTTCCTCACAAAAACGCACATCGTCGGCGACGCCGAACTCCGACATATCGAGCAGCACATAATACGCGCCCTGCGGCTCCGTATACGGCAGCCCGATGTCGGACAATCCCTTCAAAAATAAATCGCGTTTGTGCGTGTATTCCGCAAGCAGCCCGTCGTAATAGGCGTCCGGGAACTTCAGGCCCGGAATGACCGCTTCCTGCAAAGGCGCGGCCGCCCCGACCGTGAGGAAGTCGTGAACCTTGCGCGCGTTTTCAATCACGCGTTCGGACGCGATGATATAGCCGAGCCGCCAGCCCGTGATCGAGTAGGTCTTGGAGAGCGAGCTGCAGGAAATGGTACGCTCCTTCATACCGGGCAGCGAAGCGATATAGATGTGCTTGTACGGCGCGTATACGATGTGTTCGTAGACCTCGTCCGTAATCACGTAGGTATCGTATTTTTTCGCGAAGTCCGCAATGAGCTCAAGCTCTTCGCGCGTAAAGACCTTGCCGGACGGGTTGGACGGATTGCACAAAATGATGGCTTTCGGGTTTTGCCGGAAAGCCTGTTCGAGCAGCTCCGCGTCAAAATTGAAATCCGGCGGTTTCAGGTGTACATAGATCGGCTCCGCGCCGGAAAGGATGGTATCCGCGCCGTAATTCTCGTAGAACGGGGAAAAGACGATCACCTTATCGCCCGGATTTACGACGGTCAGCATCGCGGCCATCATCGCTTCCGTACTGCCGCAGGTCACGACGATTTCCTTCTCGGGATCGATGTCGATCCCCATGAAACGGCGCTGCTTCTCAGCCAGGGCTTCCCGGAAATTTCGGGCGCCCCATGTGAGCGCGTACTGGTGCGGGCCCGTCGGCGCGATCTGCGCCAAACGGTCCAGTATCGCCTGAGGGGGGTCCATATCCGGGAAGCCCTGACTGAGATTGACAGCGTCATATTTCAAGGACACGCGCGTCATCCTGCGAATGACGGAGTCTGTGAAACCGGAGCTGCGTACGGAAAGATTCTGCATTATTTTATATCCCTTCCTTTTTAGGACTGTCATTCCCGGACTTGTTCCGGGAATCCAGTGTCTTAGCGTTCATCTATGACCCGTTTCGCCTTGTGCGTGGAGCGTTCGAGCGAGCCGTCAGGCAGGACGACGACCCTTTGCGGCTTCACGCCGATACGCGCCTTGAGGGCCGCGGACGCGCGCTGCGCCACAGACTCGTCCGCTTCGTTATTGTCATGCGATTTTTCGATCGTCACCTCATAATGCGCTGTGAAGTTTTCCTCCGTGATCCGGATCAAATACTCCCCCGTCACGCCCGCAAGGCCGCGCACGACAAACTCGATGTCGCTCGGATAGACGTTGACCGCGGATACGATGAACATATCATCCTTGCGCCCGTCCACATAGATACGCCCGAGCGTGCGCCCGCACGCGCATTTTTCCGTCACGAAGCGGCCGATGTCGCCCGTGCGGAAACGGATGAGCGGACGCGCGTGTTTGCGCAAGGTCGTATAGACAAGCTCGCCGCGCTCGCCCGGCGGCAGGATTTCGCCCGTATCCAAATCCACGGTTTCGACAAGGATATGGTCCTCGGCGATATGCAAACCGTCATGCTCCTCGCACATGGCCGCGCACGCGCCGAAGATATCCGAAAGGCCGTAAAAATCGTAGAGCTTTGCGCCCCAGAGCTCCTCGATCGCCTTGCGCGTCGCCGGGATGGAGCCGCCCATCTCGCCCGCGACAAAGATACGTTTGATGTTGAAATCCCTTTTCGGGTCTACGCCGGTTTTCTTCGCCGTATCGCCGAGATACCACGCGTAGGACGGGCTCGTCCAGATCGCGGTCGGTTTGTATTCTTTCAAGATGAAGATCAGCCGCTCGGACGGCAGCGTCCCGCCCCAGATACAGAGCGCGCCGAGGTTTTGCGCGCCGATCACGTCCGGCCCGCCGACATAGAGGGAAAAATTCAGCGCGTGGATATAGCGGTCCTGCGGGCGCATACCGGCCTGCCAAAAAAGGCGGCTCTCCACGTCCTGCCACTCGTCAAAATCGCGGCGCGTGAACGGGCTCATCGTCGGTACGCCCGTCGAGCCCGACGAGGTGGACACAAAGATGACCTCCTCCTCGGGCACGGCCGCAAGCTCGCCGAGAAAACTCCCGACGCCCTGCGAATCGCGCTGTGTTTTCTTGTCGATGAAAGGGAACCGCTCGAGGTCCTTCAGCGACCCGATATCCTCCGGCTTCACGCCGGCCGCGTCGAAGCTTCGCTTGTAATACGGCGCGTTTGCGTACGCGTGCCGCGCGATCACCTTCAAATCCGCAAGCTGTTTCGCCTCGATCTCCGCGCGCGGCGCGGTCTCAAACGCTTCGTTCCAATACTTTCCTCTGCTCATGATCCTTCATACTCCTTTTTGATCTTCTCCCAGTTCAAATCCCGATCCGCCGTGATCGCCGCGATGTCGCCGGCGGTCAAATGGCGAAAGCGCGACTGCTTTTTGAAATAATTTTGCGGGTCCGCAAACGGTTCGCGCGCGCGCTTCGTGAGCCGGAAAACGCCGTTCTCATACTCCGCGAGCGGCCAAAGCCCCGTGTCCGCGATGTCCCGCGCGAGTTCGATCGTTTCGTCTGTCCTTGTACCCCAACCGACCGGGCACGGCGCGATCACGTGAATATATTTCGTGCCGCGGATCGTTTTTGCCTTTGCAATCTTGTCCATGTAATCGTTCAGATAGCCGACGCTCGCGGTCGCCGCGTAGGCGATTCCATGCGCCGCCGCGATCTCGAACATCCGCTTCTTCGGACGGATATTTCCGCGGATACGTTCGCCGGCCGGCGTGGTCGTCGTCTTTGCGCCGAAGGGTGAAAGCCCGCTTTTCTGTACGCCCGTATTCATATAGGCTTCGTTGTCGTAGCAGATATACAAGATGTCGTCGCCGCGGTCGATCGCGCCGGACAGCGCCTGGATGCCGATGTCCGCGGTACCGCCGTCGCCCGCGAATCCGACCGCCGTGAAATCCGTGGCGCCCTGCGCGCGCAGTCCCGCTTCAATGCCCGTAAGCATCGACGCGGTCCCCGCAAAGGTCGAGATGATCGCGTTGTTCGCGAAACACAGCTGCGGGAAGTTGAAACCGACCGCGCTCATACAGCCCGCCGGCAGCGCCGCGTAGGCGTTTTTGCCGAGTACCTTCATCGCGATACGCACCGCCAAAGCGCCGCCGCAGCCCGCGCAAGCCTTGTGCCCGAAAAAATATTCGTCCTTCGTCAATTCGCGCGCGTTCATGCCGTCGCCCCGATGAAGCGGACCCGCTGCCCATCTTTCGCGGCCGCCCCCGCTTCCCTGTACGCTTCGCGGTATATCCGCGCAATATCGGACTCGCTGATGAAGCGCCCGCCGAAACCGCCGACGTAATTCACGGTCCGGACATCCGCGCCCGCCTGTTTCAGCGCCGAGTTGATGTTCGTGAAAACGACGCCCTCAAATCCGAAAGAAATATCCTTTTCCAATACCGCGACGACCTTCGCGCCGGCCACGGCCCTTACGATCTCCGCCGCGGGGAACGGGCGCATATAGCGGATACGCAGCAGCCCCGTTTTCTCACCGGCCGCGCGCAGCTTCCCGCAGACCTCGCCCGCGAGCGCCGCCGCGCTGCCGAGCGTGACGAGGATGGTGTCCGCGTCCTCGGTGTGCAGGGTTTCGACAAGGCCCGTGTATCCGCGCCCGAAGATTTCGGCAAATTCGCCTTCGGATTCCGCGATAACATCCGCGGCGCGGCGCATGGCCTCGTGTTGCTTATACAAAAAAGCCGTGTTGTGGTCGGGCCCCGCCGTGAAAGCGAGATTTTTCGGTACGCTTTCCGACATCTTGTTTTCCGTTTCAAATCGCGGCAGGAAAGCATCGGCTTCCGCTTGTTCCGGGACCTCGACGACCTCGTAGGTATGCGTCAGATGAAAGCCGTCGAGATTTGCCATGAACGGCGTCGACACGCGCGGATCCTCCGCGACGCGGTACGCGAGCAACGCCATATCGAGCGCTTCCTGCGCGTCCTGCGCGTAGGCCTGTATCCAGCCGCTTTCGAGCAAGGCGAGCGAATCGCGCTGATCGCCGTAGATATTCCACGGCAGCGCGATGGAACGGTTCGCGTTCATCATCACGACGGGGTGACGCCCGCCCGACACGTAGTTCAGGCATTCGGCCATATAGAGCAGCCCCTGCGACGAGGTCGCCGTGAACGTCCGCGCCCCGACCGCGCTCGCGCCCATCGCGCACGACAGCGCCGAGTGTTCGGATTCCACATGCACAAACTCCGCCGTCAAACTGCCGTCCTCAACCATTTCGGCAAGGCGCTCCACCACAATCGTCTGCGGCGTGATCGGATAGGCCGAAATCACCTGCGGCCGCGCGAGCCGGACGCCGAAAGCAAAAGCCTCGTTGCCGGACAAAAACTCCCTGCTCATCGCGTTTCCCCTTCCATTCGGATGGCCGAAACCCGGCAAATTTTCGCGCAAATGCCGCAGCCCTTGCAAAAATCGCAGTCAATATTCAGATCGGAATCGATCGTCCCGTCGGGGCAATACAGATAGCACTGCAAGCAGCCCGTGCATTTTTCTTTATCAATAACAGGGCGCTCACTGCGCCAACCCGCGTTTTTTTGCGTGAGATAGCCGGCTTCCCAATATGTGCCTTCCGGATAATCAGAGAGCGCCCACGCGCCCGGCCGATCCCGCAGCGTCGGTTTGATGATCATGCCGCACCTCCCGCCGCGTCCAAAGCGGCGCGCACGGCCGCCTTGTTGCCCGCCCACAAACGCTCCGGCATATTGCGCTCGATCGACAAATCGATCTCATCCGGTGCGAGCGCCGGCGACAGCGCCGCAATCGCGCCGATCAAAACCGTATTCACGATGGGAAGCCCAAGCGTGCGCTGCGCGATCCCCGCCGCGTCAATTGTGACGACCGTATCGCCGTCATAGCTTTTCGAGGTATTGACAATAACGCGGCCGCCCTCTTTCAGCACGGGCGGCGCCCCCGCGTCAAACAAACTATCGTCAAGAAATACCGCAAAATCACTGCGCTCAATCTCGCCGCGATCCGCGATCCGGCTCTCCGACAATTTCGAGAAAGCGCGCACAGGCGCCCCCCTGCGCTCCGGCCCAAAGGTCGGAAACGCAAGCGCATACCGCTCCCCGCCTTTCAGCACGTAAGCGTTCGCCAAAAGCCTTGCCGCCGTGAAAGCCCCTTGACCCCCTCGACCAAACCATGAAATCTCAATCATTGCCCGCACTATTCTTTCGATAACATATATAACTGATATACAATATATGTTATTGATTATAACAGAATATCCCGCCCTGTCAACAGCCAAATTCAAAAAATTATCTATATTATTTATATATTTACTATGGTATCTTTACGATTCAAACAAATCGTCCAACAGCACTTCCGACTGGATTTCGCCGCGCCACGAACCGGGCGTCAGGCCTGACGACGTGACCATCGTCAGGTGCAGCGCTTTTTTCGTACCTGTTTCCTCGCGAAACGTTTCCCGGCGCTCCCGGAGCGTTTCTTCATAGGCCGCGTCCGGATCAAACTTCTTCCCGGTGAATTTCATCTCGCAGAGATTGATGATCCCATCCTCACGATCGAGTACGAGATCAATCCGCACCGCGGGCTTCGACCGTTTGCTTCGCCATACGGAAGTTTCTGTCGATACGCCCGCAATGCCGAGCCGACGCTTGATCTGATCCGTATGCGCCATGCAAACGCGTTCAAAAGCAAGCCCGTTCCAAGCGTACTGACCGCCCTTGCGGCTCAAATTTTGCCAATAATGCCCGTCGTTTGTGAGATTGTCTTTGATGTGTTTTAAGTAGAAAAATGTATAGAAATCGGTCAGTTGATAATAATGCCCTTTTTTCTTGCCTGTAAAGTCGCGGTATTTGCGGATGAAGCCGCATTGCTCCAACTCCCGAAGCGTTTTTGTCAAGGTGCCGCCGGTGGCAATATCCGATGCGGCTTCTAATTCCTTTTGCGTCAATCCGCCCGCGTTGGCCCCGAGCGTTTCCACGATACGAACATGGTTCTCGGGTTTCTTGAAGAGAGATGCGTATAATTCCGAAAACTCGCCGGCAAGCGGCGCGTCCTGCGCAAAGAACATGGCGTCGATGTTTTGGGCGGGGCTGAAACCGACGTCATAATAGTCGAGGTAGAAAGGGATCCCGCCAAGGGCCATATACATCTCCGCGATTTGCATACGGCCAATCTGCGCGCCCATCGCCCGGAAATACGCTTCGCAATCCTGAAGCGTGAACGGCTCGATCAAAAGGCGCCGCGTCACACGGTTGTGCAGCCCGCCGTGATCCTTGACGATATTCTCGAGAATCCATGAGGTCGCCGAACCGCAGACGACCAACAGAAGTTCCGGGCGGGACGACGCCCAACTATTCCAAAAGTATTCGAGTGCCGCGACGAAATCCGATTTTTGAGTCGCTAGCCATGGCAGCTCGTCAATGAATACTACTTCTTTCCGGCCGCCCCTTTCGTCTATTCGGTCCTTGAGATATTTCTTTAGCTTACCGAACGCTTCAAACCAATTTGCGGAAGGCGTCGCGGCCGTCCCCTCGTATTCCGCAAGCGCCGCGTCGAAATTGAGCAATTGTTTCCGCATTGTGCTTCTTGTCGCGCCCGTAAACGAAAACACGATGCCGCCGCCGAAAAACTCGCGAATCAAAAACGTCTTTCCGACGCGCCGCCTGCCGTAGACCGCAAGAAATTCCGGCCTTTTCGAAGTCCTGCATTTTTCCAGTACCGCCTGCTCGCTTTTCCGTCCGACAATTTTCACAAGGCACCTCCATTCACAAACTCAGCGCGAACAGCAAAAAATCACCCTATTTTCGCTGAGTTTATGATACCCGATTTTACGTTGAATTTCAAGCGTTTTCTTCCAATCCCCAAAACATACTCAGCGGAAACAGCAATTTTTTACCCTGTTTTCGCTGAGTATAAAAGAAAATTGAATAAACACCATCATGACTGCTCAGACCCCTGCTAAAATACTGTCAGCCGTAGCTTGCACTGCGGCTGAAGCCGCGCAAGCCTGGCAGACGTGGTACGACGGAGCTGAAGCTCCTGTACCACTGTCAGCCGCAATACTTTTACAATCCATGTGATATCGGCGGCTTCTGTATGGTAAAATAATGTAGGCATTATCTAAAGTACCGGGAGGGTGGATTGATGAACAATATTATTTGGATTATTATCGCATTCGTTGTCTATGTCGCCGTCATGATCTTGATCGGCGCGTTTTCGTATCGGAAGAACTCCAATCTTTCGGAGTACTTTCTCGGCGGGCGCAACTTGAACGCTTGGGTGGCGGCGCTGTCGGCGCAGGCCTCGGATATGTCGGGCTGGCTGCTCATGGGGCTCCCCGGCGCGGTGTACGCGCTCGGGACCGGGCAGGTGTGGATCGCCGTCGGACTGGGCGCGGGCACCATCCTCAACTGGATCATCGTCGCAAAACGCCTTCGGCGCTACACCATCGTTTCGGGCAATTCCATCACGATCCCCGAATACCTCGAAAACCGCTTTCACGATAACTCAAAAATCCTGCGTATCGCGTCCGCTATTTTTATCGCGATCTTCTTCGCGGTCTATACGGCTTCCGGCTTCGTCGCGGGCGCAACCCTCTTTGAACAAATCTTCGGGCTTAATTACAACCTCTCCCTCATCATCGGCGTCATCCTCATCCTCGCCTATACCTTCATGGGGGGATTCCGCGCCGTATGCTGGACGGACCTCATTCAGGGTCTGCTGATGTTCGCGGCCATCCTGCTCATCCCGATCGTCGCGTACGCGGCGCTTGCGGACACCGCTCTGCTGCCCGCGGGTTTCACGGATCCCTTAGGCGACGGCGCGGGCGGTACGCAGTCCGCCATTTCCGTAATTTCGCAACTCGCGTGGGGGATCGGCTATTTCGGAATGCCGCACATCCTCGTGCGTTTCATGGCCATCAAGAGCGATAAGACGGTAACAAAATCCGCCGTTATCGCCATCATCTGGGTCGCGGTCACGCTCACCTTCGCCATCATTACGGGCCTCGTCGGCAAGATGGTCCTTTCGGACCTCGGCGACTCGGAAACCGTATTCATCGCCTTGATTCAGCGGATATTCCTGAACGAGAACGCGATCATCGCCATCCCGCTCCTCGGGGGCTTCTTCCTCTGCGGTATCCTCGCGGCCATCATGTCGACGGCCGACTCGCAGCTTTTGGTAACAGCTTCCTCTTTCACGAGCGATATCTACAAGAACGCGCTGAACAAAGACGCGGGCGACAAGCACCTCGTCTGGGTGAGCCGCGTCAGCGTCGTCGTGATCGCCGTCATTGCCTTTATTATTGCAACAAACCGGACGTCCTCCATCATGGATTTGGTGTCAAACGCCTGGTCGGGATTCGGCTCGACCTTCGGGGCGCTCATCCTGCTTTCGCTGTACTGGCGCAGGGTCAACCGCGCGGGCGCGTTCGCGGGCATCATTTCGGGCGGGCTGACGGTCATCGTGTGGGACTACATCCCCGTCGGCGCCGGGGAAACGCTCGCGGCCTCGACGAGCGTCTACTCCCTGCTCATCGGCTTCCTCGTTTCGCTCGTCTTTACCATCGCGGTCAGCCTTGCTTCGGCGCGGCCGTCAAAAGCCATGCTCGATGAGTTCGAAATCGTCCGCGGCGG
>JAITNA010000206.1 GCA_031290715.1 Eubacteriales Family XIII. Incertae Sedis bacterium
TTTTTTCGGCTGACAAGGCGCAAAACGCAGCTGTACCGGTGGTACAGCGAGGCTTTGCAACGCAGTCAGGCGGAAAAAAGACAAGCCAAATGTACACTTTATTTCGTAACGCTTCCTTACTGAAAAAGGAAAACAGGTATCGGGAGGGAGGAACGTATGGCGGCGGACGTCGAACAGCAAAAATATGACGCGGAACAAATACAGGTTTTGGAGGGGCTCGAACCGGTACGGACGCGGCCGGGGATGTATATCGGCAGCACGGGGCCGAAAGGCCTGCACCATCTGGTCTATGAAGTCGTAGACAACAGCGTCGATGAGGCGCTTGCCGGATATTGCAAACACATTGATGTGACCATTCAAGCGGACAACTCCATCGTCGTCGAGGACGACGGGCGGGGTATGCCCGTGGACAAGCATCCCAAATTGGGGATTCCCGCGGTCGAGGTCATTCATACGGTCCTTCACGCGGGCGGGAAATTCGGCGGCGGCGGCTACAAGGTGTCCGGCGGGCTGCATGGGGTGGGCGCTTCGGTCGTCAACGCTTTGTCCGAACATATGGAAGTCGAAATCAAACGCAACGGGCTTATTTACAAGCAGACGTATTCGCGCGGGGATGTGACGAGCAAGCTCGAGGTGGTCGGCGAGTCGAAAAAGACGGGGTCAAAGACGATGTTCCGGCCGGACCCGGAGATTTTCGACGAGCTTGAGTATGATTATTCGACGTTGGAGCACCGGCTGCGCGAGATGGCTTTCCTGAACAAGGGCGTGACGATCACGCTGAAGGATGAACGCGAGGGGAAGAAAAAGAAGGAAGTATTCTATTACGAGGGGGGCATCCGCGAGTTCGTCAAGCACCAAAACGAAAACAAGGAACCCATTCATCCCGATATCATCTACTTTGAAGCGAAGCGCGAAACGGGCGACGCGGAAGTTGAGATCGCGATGCAGTATACGAAACGGTACAACGAAACGGTATTTTCCTACGCGAACAACATCAATACCATCGAAGGCGGTATGCATTTGGCCGGCTTTCGCGCATCGCTTACGCGGGTCTTTAATGATTACGCGAGGCGAACGGGGATTCTCAAAGAAAAGGATGAATCCTTTACGGGCGAGGATGTGCGCGAGGGGCTGACCGCGATCATTTCCGTCAAGCTGGCGTCGCCGCAGTTCGAGGGGCAGACGAAGGCCAAGCTTGGCAACAGCGACATCCGCGGCTATGTGGAGAGTACGGCGAACGATCGGCTGGGCGCGTTCCTGAATGAAAATCCGGCGCAGGCCAAGACGATTCTCGAGAAAATCACGGCGACCTATAAGGTGCGCCTGAAAACGCAGAAGGTGCGGGAAACGGAGCGCAAGAGCCTGATGGACGGCGGGAGTTTGCCGGGGAAGCTCGCGGACTGCTCGGAGAAGGACCCGGTCATTTCCGAAATCTTTTTGGTCGAGGGGGATTCCGCGGGCGGCAGCGCGAAGATGGGGCGCGACCGCAAAAGGCAAGCCATCCTGCCGCTGCGCGGCAAGATTCTGAATGTGGAAAAGGCCAATATCGACCGCGTGCTCACGTCCGCGGAGATCAAGAATATGATCACGGCTTTCGGCTGCGGCATCGACGACCGCTTTGACGCCGAAAAACTTCGCTATCACAAGATCATCATCATGACGGACGCGGACGTGGACGGGGCGCATATCCGGACGCTGTTGCTGACGTTTTTCTTCCGGCATATGACGCAGCTCATCCAGGACGGCTATGTGTATATCGCGCAGCCGCCGCTTTACCGCGTCAAGCGCGGCAAGGATACGCATTATACCTACAATGAGAAGGAGCAGGAGAAGCTGATACAGGGGATCGCGGGCGACACGCCGAACGCGAAGCTTGATATTCAGCGCTACAAGGGCCTTGGCGAGATGGACGCGGAGCAGCTTTGGGAAACGACGATGGACTGGAGCGCGCGGACGCTGATCCAAGTGACGATGGACGACTATACGATGGCGGATGAGATGTTCGCGATGCTCATGGGGGACCGCGTGGAACCGCGGCGGCGCTTCATCGAGGAGAACGCGAAGTACGTAAAGAATTTGGATATTTAATGTGGGAGTATTAGGCACTGGATTCTCGGGATCCGCCGCAAGCAGCGGCCCCAAGAATGACAGTGAAGTGAGAAAATGGAGAGTTGAATGGATCAATTGGATGAAATGAAGCTGATACAGCGCGAGGTTCATGATGAGATGAAATCCGCTTATATTGATTACGCGATGAGCGTGATTGTGGGGCGGGCGCTTCCGGATGTGCGCGACGGGCTGAAGCCGGTGCATCGCCGCATACTTTTTGGGATGTCGGAACTGGGGCTGACGCCGGACAAGGCGTTCAAGAAGTCGGCGCGTATCGTCGGCGATGTCATGGGTAAGTATCACCCGCACGGGGATTCTTCGGTCTATGACGCGATGGTCCGGATGGCGCAGGATTTTTCGATCAACTATCCGCTTGTGGACGGGCACGGGAATTTTGGGTCTGTCGATGGCGACGGCGCGGCCGCGATGCGGTATACGGAAGCGCGCATGACGCCTTTGGCGCTGCAGATGCTGCGGGATATCGAAAAAGATACCGTGGACTTCATGCCCAACTTCGACGGCGACGAGCGGGAGCCGATCGTGCTTCCCTCGCGCTTCCCCAATCTGCTTGTCAACGGGTCCAACGGGATCGCGGTCGGGATGGCGACTTCTATCCCGCCGCACAATCTGCGCGAGGTGGTGGACGCGACGGTGAAGTTGATTGACGAGCCGGACACGACAGCAGAGGAATTGAGCAAGATTGTCACGGGGCCGGATTTCCCGACGGGGGCGACCATTCTCGGGAAAAAGGGCGCGCGCGAAGCGTACAAGACGGGGCGCGGAAGCGTGCTTGTCCGCGCGACGACGGAAATGGAAGAAACGAAGAAAGGCAAGCAGCAAATCGTTGTGACGTCCATCCCGTATCAGGTCAACAAGGGCCGGCTTTTGGAGAAGCTCGGAGAGTTGGTCCGGGAGAAAAAGATCGAGGGGATCTCGGAGGTCCGCGACGAGTCAAACCGCGAGGGCACGCGCATTGTGATAGAGCTCAAACGGGACGCGAACCCGCAGATCACGCTGAATAGGCTGTTCAAGCAGACACAGCTGCAGGAAAGCTACAGCATGATCATGATCGCGATTGTGGCGGGGGAGCCGAAGCTGCTCACGCTGCGCGATATTCTCGTGCATTATTTGGCGCACCAAAAGGAAATCGTCACGCGCAGGACGCGCTTCGAGCTGAAAAAAGCGGAAGCGCGCGCGCATATTTTGGAAGGGCTGCTCATCGCGCTCGACAACATCGACGAGGTGATCAAGACCATCCGGTCGAGCTACGACAACGCGCGGGAAAACCTCATGGCGCGCTTTTCCCTCAGCGAGCTTCAGGCACAGGCCATTCTCGACATGCGTCTGGCGCGCCTGCAGGGATTAGAAAAAGAGAAGATCGAAAAGGAATACGCCGAGCTCAAAAAGATGATCGAGTATTACAAGAATCTGCTTGCGGACGAAAGCCAGCTGATGGGCGTTGTGAAAGCGGAATTGATCGAGATCAAGGACAAGTACGGCGGCAAGCGCAAGACGACCATCGTGGCGGCGGCGGCCGACATCGAGGATGAGGATTTGATCGAGGAGAGCCGGATTGCGATCACGCTGACCCACCTCGGATATATCAAGCGCATCGACTCGGACGAGTACAAGCTGCAGCGGCGCGGCGGCAAGGGGATCAAGGCGCTGACGACGCGGGATAACGATTTTGTGCGCGACCTCATCATCACGTCGACGCATGATACCTTGATGTTCTTTACAAATACCGGAAAGGTTCATAAAATAAAGGCATACGAGATACCGGAAGCGCAGCGGACGGCGAAGGGTACGCCGGCGATCAATTTCCTCAGCCTGATGCAGCGGGAGCGGATCACGGCCCTCATGCCGATTCGCGAGTTCCCGGAGGACCGCTACCTGATTTGCGTGACAAAGAAAGGGACGATCAAAAAGACGTCGCTGTCGCAGTACGATACGAACCGCAAGGGCGGGCTCATCGCCATCAGCTTGAAAGACGGCGACGAGATGATCGGGATCAAGCAAAGCAGCGGCACGAATGTGGTGATCTTGGTGACGAAGTTCGGCAAGAGTATCTGCTTCCACGAAAACGATGTGCGGGCAATGGGCCGCACGGCGACGGGCGTGAGGGGGATACGCCTAGAAGAGGGAGATGAGGTCGTTGGGATGGACCTCGCCGAGATCGACGAGCGGCTGCTCGTGGCCACGCAGCTCGGATACGGCAAGCGGACGCCCGTCAGCGACTATCCGATACAGCGGCGCGGCGGTCTGGGGCTTCTCACGTACGACAAGAAGAAGCTCAAGAAAACAGGCGAGCTCATCGGCGCCATCGTCGTGAAGGACGACGACGAGGTCATGCTCATCAATTCCGACGGGATCCTGATTCGCATCGAGGCGGGCGGCGTCCGTTTGGCGGGCCGCGCGACGCAGGGCGTCAAGATCATGAACGTGAGCGGCGGCGACGGCGACGTGAAGATCATTGCCATGGCCAAGGTCGCGAAAGAGGACGACGAAGCGGACGGCGGCGGCGGTTCCGGCGGGGCTTCCGAAGTTATTTCCGAAACGGCGGCTGAAACTGCGGAAACCGCGGAAAAGGATGAACCGGATCAACTCGAATTGGAAACGTAACGGAAACGAGGTGAAAAATGGCGCTTTCGATCAATGCGAACAACAATGCGCAGGCCGGGCTGTGGGAGTTTCGGCTTGTCGGTGAAGTGGATATCTCCAATGCGCATTATTTCAAAAAACAGTTGGAAGCCGCCTTGTCCGAGAAGCGGCAAAGTATCACGGTCGACCTTTCTGACCTCAACTATATTGACAGCACGGGCCTTGGTGTGATCATCGGCGCGTATGGGACGGCCAAGAAAGAGGGGCTCAGTATCAAGCTTCTGAATCCAAAGGACAATGTGAAAAAATTGCTCAACATCTCAGGGTTGGATAAGATTCTTTGCTGAAGAGGAAGGCCCACGGAGGAGGAGAAATGGCGGATTTGTTGAAATTGAATGTGCCGGGGAAGCCGGAATACGTCGGAACGGTCCGCATGGCGGCTTCGTCGCTTGCGAGCGGCGCGGGCTTTGACGTCGAGGCGATTGACGACATCAAGGTCGCGGTGTCCGAAGCCTGTACGAATATCGTCCGCCATGCTCATGAGGGGCCGGATTTTGTGTACGACGTCAGCTTTGAAATCGAGCGCGAAAAGCTGACAATTACCGTGAAAGATGACGGCGCGGGATACAACATCGAAGAATACAGCGAGCCGGTGCCGGGGGAGATTCGCGAGAGCGGACTGGGGCTTTTCATTATCAAGGCGCTCATGGACGAGGTGGACGTTCAGTCCGAAATCGGCGTCGGCACGCATATCCGAATGACCAAATATCTGCAAACCGGGACCGCGTAAGGGACGAAAAAATGGCGCAAACGGCCGCGTACAAACCGAATACGGAAGAACTGTTTCGCCGGTACCGGGATGCGCCGAGCGAGGAGCTGAGAAATGAGTTGGCGGAAAGCTATCTCTATTTGGCGGAGATTCTTTCGCATAAATACTCGAACAAAGGCATCGACTATGAGGACCTCTATCAGGTCGCGGCCTACGCGCTGCTCCTTGCGGTGGAGCGCTATGACCCGGATAAGGGCGTGCAATTCGCGAGCTATGCCACACCGACCATCATCGGGGAGATCAAGAAACATTTCCGCGATACCACATGGTCTTTGAAGGTCCCGCGGCGGCTCAAAGAGGTATCGATGCGAATCCCCGCGGCAAAGGCCCGGCTTCAGGAAAAATTACATCATATCCCGACGATCGCGGAGCTTGCCGACTATATGCAGATATCCGAGGAGGAGGCCCTCGAAGCACTGGAAAGCAGCAAGGCCTACACAGCCTATTCTTTGGAGCAGGAAACCGAGGACTCCGCGGACGACAGTGTCCCGCAATCGGAACGATATCTCGGCTCCATCGAGGAGGGCTATGGCGCGTTCGAGCTGTCCGCGGTCCTTGAAAAAGTGATGGCGGGACTGTCCGACACAGAAAAGGACATCGTCCGCCGCCGATTTTTGGACGAAACGACGCAGCGCGAGGCGGCGCAGGCGCTCGGCCTCAGCCAAATGACCGTATCGCGCATCGAAAAAGCGCTGAGAAGCAAATTCCGGAGGGAATTCAGCAGGTAGTACAAGCAGTATAAGCAGTACAAGCCGGCAGTACAAAAGCCGGCGGTACAACAGGCAGGAGGAACATTGACAGAAAAGACGATCCGCGTATTTTCCGGGGTACAGCCCACAGGGAACATTCATATTGGGAATTATCTGGGCGCGCTCAAGCAGTTTGTTGCCCTTCAGGAAGAGGGCAAGTGCATTTACTGCATTGTGGATTTGCACGCGGTCACGCTGCCGAAAGACCCCGCGGAGCTTCGGGAAAACATTCTCGACGTCGCCGCGCTGTATCTGGCGATCGGCATCGACCCGAAAGACGCCACCATATTTGTGCAGTCGGATGTCCCCGGACACGCCGAGCTGTCCTGGCTCCTGACTTGCTGCTCCTACACGGGCGAGCTTTCGCGCATGACGCAGTTCAAGGACAAGAGCCGCGGCGGGGATTCCGCGCCGACCGGCCTTTTCACCTATCCCCTGCTCATGGCCGCCGACATCCTCCTGTACGACAGCGACGTCGTCCCGGTCGGACAGGATCAAAAACAACACATCGAACTCACGCGTGACCTCGCCGTGCGAATCAATAATCGTTTTGGGGATGACACGTTCGTGGTGCCGGAGGGCCGATTTTTGAAAGAGGGCGCGCGTGTCATGGCGCTCGACGATCCGGCCGCAAAGATGAGCAAGAGCGCGGAGAGCGAGATGAGCCGGATTTCGCTGCTTGACGACGAAAGCAAGATCAAAAAAGCGATCATGCGCGCAACGACGGATTCGGACGGAGAGATTCGCTATGACGCCGAAAACAAGCCCGGCGTCAGCAACCTCCTCAGCATTTACAGCGCCTTTTCCGGGCGCAGTACGGCGCTTTTGGAAAAAGACTACGCGGGGCAGGGCTACGGGGCGCTCAAAAAAGATTTGGCCGAGGTCGTCGTCTTGGCGCTGCGGCCGATTCGCCGGCAATACGACGACATTCGGGGCTCGCAGGAGCTTGCGCTTGTTTTGAAAGACGGCGCGGAGCGCGCGAACGGGATTGCGGAGGGCGTTGTGCAGCGCGTCAAAGACAAATTTGGATTGGGAACGAAGCGATTATGAAAATTGACGACAAACTGATAGAATACTTGGCCGAGCTGTCCCGCCTTGAGCTGGCGCCGGAAGAAAAGGAAGCCCGCAAGAAAGACCTTGCGGATATTTTGGACTATATGGAACGGCTGAACGGGATCGACACGGCGGGATTGCCGGAAATGACGCATCCGTTTGAATCCGGGAACCGGCTGCGTGAGGATAGGATCACAAACGGGGACAGGCGCGAAAGCCTGCTCGAAAACGCACCCGACAGAAAAGGGGCTTATTTTCGGGTCCCGCGCACGATTGAGGAATAGGGAGAGTTTTTTGGATATCAGAGCATTCACAGCGCTTGAAACAGGAAAGCTGATCAAGGAAAAGAAAATCAGCAGCCCGGAGGCGACGCGGGCCTATCTTGACGCGGCGAAAGCGGATCAGGCCAAGGCCATAGGCGACGGGGCAAAGATCAACGCGTATACGGAGATTTTGGAAGAGGAAGCGATGGCGCGGGCACAGGCGGTGCAGCGCCGTATCGACGCGGGCGAAGCGCTTTCGCCGATCGCGGGCGTCCCCATGGCCATGAAGGATAATATTTGCACGACGGAGGGCCATACGACGGCCGCGTCGAAGATACTCGGCGGTTTTCGCGCGCCCTATGACGCGGGCGTGACGGAGCGGCTGAAGGACGCGGGCGCCGTGATTCTCGGCAAGGCCAACATGGACGAATTCGCCATGGGCGGCTCGACGGAAACGTCTTACCTCGGAATCACGCGAAACCCGTGGGGCCTTTCGTGCGTACCGGGCGGCTCGTCCGGCGGCAGCGCGGCGGCGGTCGCGGCGGGGCTTGCGCCCTATGCGCTCGGCTCCGACACGGGCGGGTCGATCCGGCAGCCCGCGTCGTTTTGCGGATTGACGGGCCTGAAGCCGACCTACGGCAGCGTTTCGCGCTACGGCCTTTTGGCGTTCGGCTCCTCGCTCGATCAGATCGGCCCGCTTGCGCGGGACGCAAGGGACTGCGCCGCCATCCTGTCCGTCATATCGGGCCGGGACGAGCGCGACAGCACGTCTGTTTCGGAAAAGCCGTTTCGTCTTGACGAGCCGCTTTTCGGGGACGGGTCCGGATCGGGGGACGGGGCGGGCGCCGGGCTTCGCGGCCGGAGGATCGGCATTCCGGCCAACTATTTCTCCATGCCGGGGATGAGCGGCGATGTCAGGGGGCGTGTGCTTGCGGCGGCCGAGGTCTTGCGCGGGCTCGGCGCGGAAACGGAGGAGTTCGAGCTGCCGATGATCGACGCCGCGGTGCCGACCTATCTGATCATCGCCTGCGCGGAAGCGAGTTCCAATCTGTCCCGCTATGACGGCGTGAAGTACGGATACCGCGCGCCGGCGGCGGCGGATATTCATGATGTGTATTACCGGACGCGCAGCGAGGGCTTCGGGACGGAGGTCAAGCGGCGGATCATTCTCGGGTCGTTCGTCCTCTCGTCCGGGTACTTTGACGCGTATTATAAAAAAGCGCTGCAGGTGCGGGGGCTCATCAAAGATACCTTCGACAAGGCACTTGCGAAATATGACATCATTTTGACGCCGACCTGCCCTACGGCGGCGTACCCCATCGGGGGGAGGATCGACGACCCTTTGGCGATGTATCTCGGCGATATCTTCACGACGTCGGCAAACCTGACGGGGCAGCCCGCGTTGTCGGCGCCCTGCGGATTCGGCGGCGGCGGTATGCCCGTCGGGATGCAGCTGATCGGCGGGGCGTACAGCGAAGCCTTGCTGCTCGGTACGGCCGCGGCCTATCAGACTGTCACGGATCATCATAAACAGCGGCCTTCGTTGGGCGCGGGCCTTGGCGCGGGCGCAGACGGCGCGAATAATGGCGCGGGCGACGGCGCGGATGGCGGCGCGGGCCTTGGTGCGGGCGGCGCGGAGAAAGGGGGCGCGAACTGATGGCAAACCCTTATTATGAAATCGTGATCGGGCTGGAGGTTCACGTCGAGCTTTCCACGGAAACAAAAATATTTTGCGGCTGCAGTACGGCGTTCGGCGGGGAGCCCAATGCGCATACCTGCCCGGTTTGTCTGGGCCTGCCCGGCAGCCTGCCCGTCCTCAATCGCGCGGCGGCGGACAAGGCGATCGCGGCCGGCGTCGCGTTCGGCTGTGAAATATTATCAAATAATTTGTTTGACAGGAAAAACTATTTCTATCCCGATTTGCCGAAAGCGTATCAAATTTCTCAGCTGTATCAGCCAATCTGCCGAAACGGCGCGGCCCTGATCGAAACGGCGGCGGGGGGGAAGCGGGTTCGCATCCATGAAATCCACATGGAAGAGGACGCGGGAAAATTGGTGCACGAGGGGGGCGTCAGCTTGGTTGATTACAACCGCTGCGGCGTACCGCTCATCGAGATCGTGTCCGAGCCCGATATGCGGAGCGCGGACGAGGCGGAAGCCTACCTCGGCGTCCTGCGGGAAACCTTGATCTATTTGGGCGTTTCCGATTGCAAAATGCAGGAAGGGTCCATGCGCGCCGACGTCAACCTGTCCGTCCGGGAGGTCGGGAGCGAGGTCCTCGGCACGCGGACGGAAACAAAGAATATGAATTCGATCAAGGCCATTCGCCGCGCGATCGAATTTGAAACCGAGCGGCAGATCGCGCTGATCGAACACGGCGGGGCGGTCATTCAGGAAACGCGCCGATGGGACGACGGCGCGGGGGAAAACTTCGCCATGCGCAGCAAGGAAAACGCGCAGGATTACCGATATTTCCCGGATCCCGATCTGGTGCCGCTGTATGTGGACGAGGCCTGGATCGCGGAAGTCAAGGCGGGCTTTCCGGAATTGGCGGCGGCCAAACGCGCGCGCTATGTGAACGATCTCGGGATCACGGAAAAGCTCGCGGGGGTGCTGACCGCGGAGAAAAAAGCGGCGGCGCTCTTTGAAGAGGTCACGGCTTCCCTCGGCGGGACGCGGGCGGCCGCGGCGGAAGCCGCGAACATCGTGACGGGGGACATCCTCCGGCTGCTGCGGGAGAGCGGCAGGGACGCGGACAGCTTAGATGTCGACGCGAAAAAGCTCGCGGCTGTGATTCGGCTTGTTGAGCGCAAAATCATCAATCGCAATACGGGCAAGGAAGTTACCGAAGCGGTGTTCCGGGAGAACGCCGAGCCCGAAGCCTATGTGAAAGAACACAATCTCGGCATCTCGTCGGATGAGGAGAGTCTGCGGGCGGCCGTCAGCGAGGCGCTTCAGGCAAACGGGCAATCCGTGTCGGATTTCAAAGCGGGCAAGGAGAAAGCGTTCGGCTATCTTGTGGGGCAGACCATGCGGGCCTTCGGCGGCAAGGCCGACCCGGCGGCGGTCAACGCGGAATTGAAACGGCAGCTTACGGAAGCCGGGGCGATCCTATCGCCGCAATCGGAGGATGCGGGGCGGGCTGTTTCGGGTGAGCCGGGCGGGGATGAATCGGGCGCTGCGGGCGCGGTGAGTGAGTTGGGCGCTGCGTGCGCGAGCTTGGACGCGGCGGGCGCTGCGGGCGCGGTGAGTGAATCGGGCCGGACTGCGGGGGAGATGGCCGCGGACGCGCGGGAGGATGAGGTTCGCCGCGGCGTGCAGATCGAAACGCCTGAATGGAAAAAGGCGGTGGCCGCGGACTCGGGTACGGACGCGGGCTCAGGCCCAGACGGCGCGAAAGCCCCGGTACTTTTGTCGGGGCGATACCGCGATATGACCTGCGGCGATCTGCGCGAAACGCATGTAGGCCAAACGGTGCGCTTGGCGGGATGGGTGATGACCATTCGCAATCACGGCGGCATCATCTTCATTGATCTTCGCGATCAATACGGCGTAACGCAGGTGGTTATTACAGAGGAAATGGAGCGAACCATCGGGAAAGAGTTTTCCGTTTCGGTGAAAGGCAAGGTCCTTGGGCGCGCGGAGGACACCTACAATCCGAGCATTGAAACGGGCAAGGTGGAGATCAGCGCGGAGGAACTCGAAATCCTCGGCCCGTGCCGCGCCGCGCTGCCGTTCGAGATCGACGCGTCGCGGGACACGCGCGAGGAGCTGCGGCTCAAATATCGATACCTCGATTTGCGCAATCCAAAACTCAAGGACAATCTCATCCTGCGCTCCGAGGTCATCGCGCACCTCCGGCGGGAGATGGAGGGGATGGATTTTCTCGAAGTGCAGACGCCGATCCTCGCCAACTCGTCCCCGGAGGGCGCGCGGGACTATCTCGTCCCGAGCCGCAAGCACAAGGGCAAATTTTACGCGCTTCCCCAAGCTCCGCAGCAGTTCAAGCAATTGCTCATGGCGTCGGGCGTTGACAAATATTATCAAATCGCACCTTGCTTCCGCGATGAGGACGCGCGGCTTGACCGCTCGCCGGGGGAGTTTTATCAGCTTGATTTCGAGATGGCCTATGCCACACAGGAAGATGTTTTTGCGGTAGCGGAGCGCGTCCTGACATCGGTGTTCAAGCGGTTTTCTCGCAAAAAGATTTCGGCGGCGCCTTTTGTGCGCATTCCGTACGCGGAAGCGATGTTGCGCTACGGCAGCGACAAGCCCGATCTGCGCAACCCGCTTCGGATCATCGACCTCTCGGACTTTTTTTCCGCGGTCGATTTTGCCCCGTTCAAGGGCCGGATTGTCCGGGCGGTCCGCGTACCCGGCGCGGCGGCGCAGCCGAGGTCTTTCTTCCGGGAGATGGAAAAATTCGCGCTTCAGATCGGCATGAAGGGGCTCGGCTATGTCAGCGTACAGCCCGACTTGTCCTGCAAAGGGCCGATTGACAAATTCCTCTCGGACGGGCAAAAGCGGGAAATGGCGGGCTTGGCCGGGCTGGCCGCGGGGGATGTGCTCTACTTCATCAGCGACGAGCCGGGCAAGGCCGCGTCGTTCGCGGGGCAGATCCGCGCCGAAGCCGCCGAGCGCCTTGGGCTGATCGACAAAGAGCGCTTTGATTTTTGTTTTGTCACGGACTACCCGATGTATGAAGCAAGCGAGGACGCCGGGAAAATCGACTTTACGCACAATCCGTTTTCCATGCCGCAAGGCGAGATGGCGGCGCTGCAGGAAAATGACCCCTTGGATATTCTCGCGTGGCAGTATGATCTTGTGTGCAATGGCGTGGAGCTTTCCTCGGGCGCGGTCAGGAACCACCGCCCGGACATCATGGTCAAAGCGTTTGAGATCGCGGGCTATACGGAGAAAGACGTCGAAGAGAAATTCGGCGCGCTGTACAACGCGTTCCACTTCGGCGCCCCCCCGCACGCGGGCATGGCGCCCGGCGTAGACCGTATCGTAATGCTGCTGGCCGGGGAAGAAAACATTCGCGAGATCATCGCGTTCCCGCTGAACAGCAATGCGCAAAACCTCATGCTCGACGCCCCCGGCGAAGTGACAGAACAGCAGTTGCGGGACGTGCATGTGAAGATTCGGTAGGGGGGGGGATTTGTCAGATCAGGGGCGTGTGCGTTTCCTCCGGCTCCGGGGCGTTTTGCTTTTCGGTTGTTTGTTCTTCTTGGGCGGCGGCTTCGGCTTCGGCTTTCTGTGCCCGGCGTTTTTGCTGATCGGCGGGAACGCGCCAAGGGCCGCGTTTTTTCGGGAAGCGCAGCAATTCGCCGGAAGCGCGTTTTTTGTTGGGCCTGCGCCACCCTTTCGTTTTTTCCGCATTCTTGGGAATGGCGCCCCACGCGGGCGGGTCGTAGTTGATCCGCTGTGAAGCGGGCCAGAGATTGTCGTAGATGAAAAGGAATACGATCAAAAGCGCCCCGCCGAGCATCCACCCGCCGAAAACATCGGAAGGATAGTGTACGCCCAGATAGATACGGCTCAGCCCGATCAAAAACACGAGGATGATCAGTAAAATGCGCAGCAGCGCGGCCGCGAGCCGATTGTTTTGAATAATGAGCAAGCGCCCGAGGATGATCATCAGGAGCAGGTAAAAGATCAGGCTTGCGTTTGCGTGGCCGCTCGGAAAGCTGAACCCGTCCTCCGTGATCAGCCAATCTATGGCATCGGGCCGCGGCCGGCCGGCCAAGTACTTGATCGCGGTGTGCACGAGGGACCCCGCGCCCGCGGCGAGGGCGATCGGAAGCCCGATTTTCAGCCGGCCCGGCAGGATGATCAAAACAATGCAGAGTACGCCGACGGTTTTGGTGTCGCCGCAGAAAGTGATCCCTTTCACGATGGCTGTGAGCGTATCGTCGCGGAGCGAGAAAAAGGTTTGCTGAATCGCCTGATCGACGGCGGCTGTTTGCCCTGTTATTACAAAATAGGCGTCTATTACGAAAAGTGCCGCGAAAACCGCGAAAAGTACCCATTTCGCAACGAGCGATCCATCCTGTATATATCGTTCAACCATGATGTTCCTCCTGTATCCATTCATCTATCTTTTTGCGGATCATCTCCTCAATCCGATCCGACAGCGCCGACTCGTCTGTTTTTGCGAGCCCCTTTGTTTCAATCGTCGGGTGAACAAAAAACCGCGCGGTCCCGCGCCGCGGACCGCCCTTTTCTTCAAACAGCCGCCAGGTCCCCCGGATCGAGATCGGCACAATCGGCACGCCCGTCCGCATCGCCATGCGCAGGCTTCCCCTGTTGAACGCCGCCATCCCGCGGTTCAGGGCTCTTGTCCCCTCGGGGAAAATCACCAGGGAAAATCCCTGCCGAAGCCATTCCTCTCCCGTCTTGAAAACGCGAACCGCTTCCCGCGGGTCGTCCCGTTCGAGCATAAGGCTGCGAATCCGGCGTATCCATGTTCCGAAAATCGGCACCCTCCCAAGCTCGTCCTTTGCCACGAAGCCGAATTGCTTTGTACGAATCGCGTCCATGAATACCACAATATCCCCGAAGCCCTCATGGTTGGAAACGAAAAGAACAGGGCCGTCCGGCAAATTCCCGTTCCCTCCGACATCCACTGCAATGCCGTAATGCCGCAGCACGAGAGGGCCCCAGACGTTCTCGGCCTTCCGAATCCACTCCTGCTCATTTTCGAAATCGCCGGCCGCCCGGTATTTGTCGATCTCACGGCGGTGTGTGCGGATCGGCGGGAGCGTCGAAAACATCCAAAAGGCAAAAGGTACGATCTTCAGAATGTTCATCTATTGATTGCCATGATTGATTGCCATCCTTTTTCATACTATGCCCCGCCAAGCGACGAAGCAGTTCTTAAAATTTTAACACAAAACAAGCGGCATTTGTGCTTCCGTCAAAATCGTAATAGAATAACAACAATAAAGGTAACAGCTCAGACCCCTGCTAAAATACTGTCATTCCCGCGAATGCGGGAATCCAGGGTATGGCTAATCACTGGATTCTCGGGACGCTTCGCGCCCAAGAATGACATTATTTTAGCTG
>JAITNA010000132.1 GCA_031290715.1 Eubacteriales Family XIII. Incertae Sedis bacterium
CAGCATCGCGATATTCGTCGCAAAAATCATCGCGCCGCCAACGCCCTGCACCCCGCGAAAAGCGATCAGCAGCGGCATGGAGGTTGAAAAAATCGACAAGGCGGAGCCGACCGCAAAGATCAAAATGCCGAGGATCAGAATACCGCGCCGCCCTTTGATGTCGGCAATGCGGCCGAAGGGAACCGCGAGTACGGCGGTGCAAAACATGAAAGATGAAATCACCCAGCCGAGCATGATCGCCGAACTGTGAAATTCCTTCCCGATGATCGGCACGGCAATGTTGAGCGCCGTCATGGAAAAGGGCATCATAAAGCTTGTAATCAGCACGACAATGAGCGTCGTGCGGCGTATCGACAATTGCTTCTTTTCGCCGCTATCCATCATTCACTCGCATTCAAATAAAATCCCCGGCAAATAATCACGCCAATTCTTCCTGTTCATGCTTTTTGTCGCGTGTCATGAGCAGGGTCAGCGCGTCCTTTGCTTCGGTTTCGCCTTTGACCACGCGGCAGATGTTTTCCGTGATGGGCATTTCCACGCCGAGCCGCTCCGCAAGGCCCGCCGCCGCCGCCGCCGTGGTGATGCCTTCGACCACCATCCCGACGCGGGCCACGGCCTCCTTCGGGTCCATGCCCTCTCCGATCATGATCCCGCACCTGCGGTTGCGGCTGTGCATGCTCGTACACGTGACGATGAGATCGCCCACGCCCGAAAGCCCGAAAAATGTTTCCCGCTGCGCGCCCATGCGCACGCCGAGCCGCGCCATTTCCGCGATGCCCCGCGTCATCAGCGCCGCCTTTGTATTGTCGCCGAATCCCATACCGTCCGAAATGCCGGCCCCGAGCGCGATGATGTTTTTCAGTGCGCCGCCAAGCTCGACCCCGGTCACATCGTTGTTGGTGTAGACGCGAAAGCGCTCTGTCATAAAAAGGTCCTGCACCGTTTGCGCCGCATAGAGCCGGGCGGACGCCGTACAGACGGTGGTCGGCATACCGACGCCGACCTCCTCCGCGTGCGACGGCCCGGACAGGATGGCATACTCATGCTCCGGCAAGACCTCGGCCGCGACCCGCGAGATGAGCGCCAGTGTTCCCTGTTCGATCCCCTTTGCTACATTGACGAGGATGGCGCCGCGCGCGATATGCCCCGCCGCCGCCGTGAGCGCCGCGCGGAAATGCTGAGCGGGCACAGCCATCAGACAAAACTCCGCGTCCGCGAGGGCCGCCGCCGCGTCCTTCGTTACCTCGATCGCTTTATGGAGCTTCACGCCGGGAAGGTACTTCTTGTTCTCCCCGTTTTTTGCGATATACGCCAGCAAATCGCTGTCCGTATCCCAGACGCGCACACGCATCCCCTTGTTTGACAGCAGGTTCGCAAGGGCCGTGCCCCAACTCCCCGCGCCGATCACGCCAATTGTCCGCAACTATGCTTCCTCCTTTTTTTTATCGCTTTTTCCAAAGCTGAGCTTCGGCTCCGTTCCGTGAACAAGCCGATTGATATTTCCTCTGTGTTTCCAAACGACGAGCGCAATGATCAAAAGCACCCACCACGGAAAATAGTCCGCGGCGCCTGATAATTTATCCATAATCTCCGCGTTGAACGCGATCACAAGAGCGACCGCGGCGGCGGCCATGACGCCGAGCGAAACGCGGCGGAAGATCGCCGCCATGACGATCACAACCGCGATGAGAATCAGGGCAAACCACCAACACGCGGCAAGCAGCGCCCCGAAAGCCGTCGCCACGCCCTTGCCGCCTTTGAATTTGAAAACCGCCGGGTACATATGCCCGAGGACGACGAAGAACCCGCAAATCAACGCCATCGGCATGGTTCCGATTTCGCTCGCGGCGAAAAAGCAAAGCCAGCCCTTGAATACGTCGATCGCAAAGGTAAGGGCCCCGGCCTTTTTGCCGATCGAGCGGATCGCGTTCGTCGTCCCCGCGTTGCCCGACCCGGTCTTTCGCACATCCACCCCGTAGGCGCGCCCGATGAGGATGGCCGGATTGATGTTTCCGATGAAATAGGCGAGAACCGCGGCAATTATTACCATTAATCCTCCTCCCCTTTCTCGCGGAACACAAAACTGAGCCGCGTCCCCGCAAAGCCATAGACATCGCGGATGCGGTTTTCGAGATACCTTGAATAGGAAAAATGCATGAGGTCCCGCCGATTGATTTTGAACGAGAAGAGCGGGGGTTTCACGCCCACCTGCGATACGTAATAAATTTTAAGACGCTTGCCTTTGTCCGAAGGCGGCTGTTTCATGGCGATCGCGTCCTGAATCAGGCTGTTGAGCTGCGACGTCGGAACGCGCATGGCGCAATTGGCGGCGACGGCCGAAACGATTTCCAACACATTTTTGAGCCGCTGCCTGTCTTTGACCGAGATGAATACATCGGGCGCGTACGCGAGAAAAGGCAGCTCCGCGCGCATCTTCTCCCGGTATCTGTCCATGGTGTTCGTTTCTTTTTCGATGAGGTCCCATTTGTTGACGGCAAGCACAATCCCCTTGCCCGCTTCATGCGCAAGCCCCGCGATCTTCTTGTCCTGTTCGGTCAATCCCTCCGCGGCGTCAATCATGAGCAGACAGATATCGCAGCGTTCAATCGCGCCGATCGCGCGGATGACGCTGTAGCGTTCGATTCCCTCCGCGACCTTGCTGCGGCGGCGAATCCCGGCCGTATCGATCAAAACGAATTTTTCGCCCTCGTATTCAAAAGGCGTATCGATGGCATCCCTTGTCGTCCCGGCGATCTCTGATACGATTACACGATTTTCCCCCACAAGCGCGTTGACCAAGGAACTCTTGCCCACATTGGGTTTTCCGATAATGGCAAGGCGCAGGCTGTCGTCCTCTTCCCCTTCTTTCGCCGCGTCGCCGAGGGTAGACACGATCTCGTCAAGCGCGTCGCCGAGGCCCGTCATATTGGCCGACGATACCGGAACGGGCTCCCCGAAACCAAGTTCGTAGAAATCATAGAAATCATCCGGCAGCCGGCCCGCGTGATCGATCTTGTTGACAATCAGCAAAACGGGGCGCGACGTTTGCCGCAGCAAATCCGCGACCTCCCGGTCTGAAGAGGTGAGTCCTTCCTTGCCGTCGACCATGAATAAGATCAGATCGGCCATGTCCATCGCGATCTGCGCCTGCTCGCGCATTTGCGAAAACATGATGTCGTCGGAGCGTTCGTCGATCCCGCCCGTATCGATCAACGCAAAGGCCTTTCCGCACCATTCCGCTTCCGCGTAGATACGGTCGCGCGTCACCCCCGGCGTGTCCTCCACGATAGAGAGCCGGCTCCCTACGATTCTGTTGAAAAAGGAAGATTTCCCGACATTGGGCCTGCCGACTACTGCGACGATCGGAAGTTTCATACTAATATACCCCCGTAAAAATACTGGCCGCAAAGCGTTCCGGGTCGAAAGGCTCCAAATCCTGCGGCTTTTCCCCGATGCCGATGAATTTCACAGGCAAATCAAACTCATCCGAAACGGTAATGGCGATACCCCCTTTGGCCGTGCCGTCAAGCTTTGTCAGCACGATTCCCGTGATCTCCGCCACATTCCCGAACTCCTGCGCTTGGCTTACCGCGTTTTTCCCTGTCGTCGCGTCCAAAACGAGCAAGGTTTCCCGCGCGGCTTCCTCATACTCACGCCCGACGACCTTGTGCATCTTTTCCAATTCGGTCATGAGGTTGCGCTTGTTTTGCAGCCGCCCCGCCGTATCGCAGATCAGCACGTCGGCCCCGCGGGCCTTTGCGGCTTGAACGCCGTCGAAAATCACAGCCGAGGGGTCCGCGCCCTCCTGATGTTTGACGATGCCCACGCCGACGCGCCCGGCCCAAATCTCAAGCTGTTCGCTCGCCGCCGCCCGAAAAGTATCCGCCGCCGCAAGCAGGACGGACTTGCCTTCGTTTTTGTACCGCTGCGCAAGCTTGGCAATCGTCGTCGTTTTCCCGCCGCCGTTGACGCCGATCATGAGGATTACGATCGGGTAGTCCTCGCTCATCCGAAGCCGATCGCCCTTATCGACGATCTCCCGGATGATCTCCCGCAATTTGCCCTGTACCGACGCGGGGTCGGAAATGCGCTCCATGCGTACCGCCTCGCGCAGTTTTTCCACGATATGCATCGCGGTTTCCATCCCGATGTCCGAGGTGATCAAAATTTCCTCAAGCTCCTCGAGCAAGGCATCATCGACCTGCGGGCGCAGCAAAATGGCATCGCCGATACGCTGCGCCAGTTTCCCGAAAAACCCCTTCTTCTGTTCAAATTCCATCAGTTCAATTTCTCCGCGAATTCTTCTGTTTCCCGTTCCCCGAGCAATAGCGAAAGTACAGACGTGACGCCCTGTTCCTGCA
>JAITNA010000091.1 GCA_031290715.1 Eubacteriales Family XIII. Incertae Sedis bacterium
CCGACACCATTCGATTCTATAATTTTTTTTACTTTGGGGGGCAAAGCGCTCCGAACTCAAGGGGCCTTTCGGCCGGAAGGAGTAATGTATGTACGATACTATTTTTCATCATCTCGAAAACGCAAATTCTGACGATGTCGCCATGCGCGTATGTTCCATCTGCGGTGAGCCGATCTGCAATCATCTGTTTCACGGGAAATCGATCTGCGCGGCGTGCATCAAACTCATCAAAGGACTTTTTTGATCAGGACTTGCAAAAGTCCAATGCGACCAACGAAGAGGACGGGGCGGCCCGTCCTCTTCGCGGTTGCAAGAAAGAACGTCAGACTGCGGGGAATTATTAAAATTATTAAAATTATTAAAATAGCAATTAGGACTTGACAACACCTCCGTAACAATGTTATGTTATATGTATAACATTGTTACGGAGGTGTATTTATGGATGAGATTTCAAAAAAGGACTTGCTTGCGGCGACAGGGATTTCTTATGGGCAGCTTTATCGTTGGAAGCGGGAAGGGCTGATTCCGGAAGAGTGGTTTGTCAAGCGCGCTTCGTTCACGGGGCAGGAAACTTTTTTCCCGCGGGAGCGGATTCTTGAACGCGTCGGGGCAATCCTGTCCATGAAGGATGAACGCTCGCTTGATGAGATTCGCAGGCAAATCGAGGGGGAGGACGAAAGCGAGCTTTCAGGTTTGCTTCGGGAGATGACGGCTGCGGCGGTGCGGGATGGCGCGCCGGCCCGTGCGGTGCTGTTTGAAACCGCAGACGGCAAGCATTTTATTTTGCTGCCGAAGGGCGGCGGCGCGATAGCGGACAGCGGCGTCAAAATACTCGCGGCGCTGACGGAAAGAGAACTGCAGGGACGTGTCAGAGCAAGTCAAAAGTAAAATGTCAAAAGTAAACGGATACGGAGGATAAGAAAATGGAATACAAAGACAGCGGAGATATCACGAACGAAAAAATAGAAGGCGTTGTCACGATGGTAGGCGGCGAATACGGAAATTTGAAAATCGACGGCGTCGTCACGATAAACGGAGATCTTGGCGCACAGGATCTTGACATCGATGGTGTTTGCACTGTAAACGGCGGACTAAGCGCAAAGGGTTTTTCCTGCGACGGAGTCCTGACAGTCCAAGGTTCTGTGCGCGCGGAAACAATTGATATAGACGGCGTCGTTACGGTAGACGGGGCCAAACTCGAGGCCGACAAGATCGTCTGCGACGGCGTGCTGACGGTGAAGGGAGAGATATCTGCAGACGTCATCGAGGCTGACGGCAGTATCAACGCGCACGAAATTGTCGGCGACAGCATTACAATCAAATCGTATTGGAAAAAGGGTCTGACAAAAGTGTTATTCAATATCGCGAAAAAGACGCGGTTCCGGTTTTCCGAAATCGAGCTGATCGAAGCGACGACCGTAAACCTGCGCAACGTCAGAGCGAAATCGGTGAACGGGCACGATGTGACGATCGGGAAAAACTGCGACATTGAGCGCTTAGATTGCAGCGGTACGCTAAAGCTCGATGAAACCGCAGTCGTGAAAGAAATCACCGGCGGCTATACACGCATATAAAATCATCCGCAGCCAAGGCCGCTTTTGCCCCGGCGTAACCCATTCACAAACCATTCACAAACCAAGGCCGCCCTCCTGCCCCGGCGCAAAGCAACGGAACAGCGGGACGGCCTTTTTTCCTATTCAATTACATTACTTACTGTACTTGTACTACGACTGCGAAACAGCCTCCTTTTTCTGACGTTTCTTGTAGTAGAAGAAGTAGAGGAAGAAAATAACGATCGCCGCCGCGATGGCTATGACGATGGCCCACAGCCATGCCGGGAAGCCGGTCGTCCCGCCGGCGTCAGCCGACGCGAGCGGTACGGGATTGTCGGCGACCTGCCCCCCGTCGCTTCCCGTTCCCCCATTTGCGCCGGAGCTTGCCCCGGAGTTTGCCGCGCCCGCGGCGGCTTCGCCGGCTTCCGCCGTTGCCGCTTCCTCAGCCGCGTTCCCCCCCGTAGCCGCGGCCGTCACGACGATATTATTTTCGGTATTGCCGCCGTTTCCGTCCGCAGGCAGCGTAATCCCCGGCGTTTCGACAGCGCCGCCATTCTCGTTCGGATCGCCGCTGTTGTTATTATTATTGCTATTGCTATCGACGCCTGATTTTCCGCCGCCGCTGCCATCGCCCGGATCGCCGGATTCGCCGGATTTACCCGGGTCTGTGCTTGTGCCCGTGTCCGCGGCCGCCCGCGTCAGCGTGACGACCTGATTCGATTTCGTCGTCTTGCTGTCTACCCCCTCGGCGGTCTTTGTATGCACCCGAACCTCGCTGAAAGTAATGCTTTCGGGCGCGCTTCCGCTATATCCGAATACCAAATTGCCCACGGCGACCTTGCCGTCTTTGGGGCTGTAATTGTTGCTTTCCGCGAAGAATCCCACATAGGATTTCCCCGCTACGTTGGTTTCAATCTTGTTTTCCACGCCCGCGGCCGGGACGAAACGCACATATTTCAGCCCGCTCGTCTGCGAGAACTCGATCTCGCCGCCCGCAATCGCGCCGCTTGCCGCGATCGAAATGGGGATGCTAACTTCTGTAACGCCGCCCGGCACCTCCAGCGCGCTCACGCCGAGCGCCCCGAAACTCAGGAAGAACACCGCGCCGAGCGTCAGCGCCATGAGTTTCTTCGCGATTTGTTTCATTTTCATTGCAATATTCTCCCTTACCTGATACCTGCGTCCGGTCATGCCCGCTTTCATTTTCATTGCCCCGGTTCGGTGGAGCCGGGCCGCCCCGCCGAACCGTCGGTCTATTTCGGGCTTTGATCCCGCGCGCCGATGTCGATGTCGATATCGGTCGCGCAAAACCGCCGCCCTCCCCTTTTACTTGTAGATATAAGCCGCGATCAAAATGAAATCCGCCACGTCGACAACGCCGTCATGATTCACATCGATCCCTCTTTCTGTAACAAATGCCCAGTCCGCTCCGCCGATTTCCGCCGAAGCTCTGTAGTAGCCCTGTGCGATAGCGAGGTCTACGAGGTCAACGCTTCCATCTCTGTTGAAGTCAAAAGCGTCGTATTTTTCCGCGATAACGGTCACAACCGTAGCGCCCTCGCCCTCGGGGATATCGATCACAAGACTCTCCGCCCCGGTGTAGACAGCACCGTCATAGGTGAATACGGTGCCTGTCGCGCCCTTGAGCGTCACATTAGCGGAGCCCACGGATTTTGCATCAAACGCGAGCTTCACCACGCCCGCCGCCGCGCTGATGGTCGCGCCGGGTTTCTGCGCCCACAGCAGGATGGTCGTTGAGCCATCGCTGTGATTCACCGTGTAGAAGTAATCCAATACGCTTCCGTCCGCCGTCGTCGCCCCCTTGAACTCCAGATTCGCACTGTTTTCTATTGTAATGGCGAGATTGCTCACGTTGACCGCATTTCCGAGCGCGATCGTGTATTCGGCGATGTCGCCTTCGTCAACCGCAGCCGGCCCGCTGATCGTGACATAGGCATTCTCGGGAACAGTTATTTCCGTCCAGTGCGCCGTCAGTGTGACCGCGCCCGTAACGACATAGGCCGAGTTAATCTGCGTATCGCCGACAAACCATCCGTCAAACGTGTATCCGTCCTTCGTCGGTTGGGGCAGCGCGCCGATCGGGTCGCCGGTCGTGACGATAATGCTGTCCGCAGCCGAACCGCCGGCCGAATCAAAGCTGACTGTCACGTCCTGCGGAGCGGCCGGAATCAAAGTCGGCCATGCGGCGGGCTTGACCTGACCATAGAGCCAGTCGTTCGCCCACGCCGTCAAATCACGGCCCGAGATTTCTTCCGAGTATGCGATGAAGTCCGCCGTCGTTGCGGCCTGTCCCTTATAGGCAACCGGCCATCCTTTGAGGATATTGAAGAAATCCGTGTCGCCGACGGACACGCGCAGTGTCGCCAATGCGAGCGCGCCTCTGTTATACGCCGCGGAAGCGCCGCCGAAGAGGTCGCCTTCCCGTTCGATCTTCGCCGGGGCGTAGCTCCACCACTCTCTGAGCGCTGTCGTCAGCGTCCTGTCGTAGACGGCCTTGTACTTCGTGTTGGCCAGATAGCCCGCCTGCGTATTCTCATAGTAGAGATCCGTCACATAGGTGGCAAAACCTTCATTGAGCCAGAGGTCTTCCCAACCCGCGATACGGACAGCGTCGCCGTACCACTGGTGCGCAAATTCATGAATGAAAGTATTCTCACTCGTGACGCCCGCGGTGGTGAAGAAAGGCCGATCCTTTGTTTCGACAGCGCCCCATGACGCGCTTTCGCCGAGTCCGTTTCCGAGGTTTTCAAAGACGAAACCCGCGGATTCCCCGGGATAGGGGCCGGCAATCTTTTCAAGCTCCCCGATGTAGTACGGCAGCCTGTTGAAGAACGTATCGATCTTGTCCCTGTTGCGGCTCGCGTTCGCGTCGTAGATACTCTTGTTCGCGTAGCTGAGTCCGGGAATGACCTTTGTGCCGCTTTCGCTGCTCGGGTCCGATACCGTGATCTGCTGTACCGCCGACGATTTGATCGGCCAGCTTGTGCTCGACGTGCCGGAAAATTCCGTAACGTCGTTGCTGATGTACGCGAAGATTTGATACGGCGCCGTATCCTGCGTCACATTCCAAACCGTCGTCCTTTTCGCGTTGGCGGTCGTGTTGCTCGTTCTGACGCCATTGCTGACATTTGTGTAAGCGCTCGGCGAAACCAACGTGATCGTATAGCTTGCGCCGTCATACGGCGTATTGTTGTTCGGGAACCAGTAAACAGATCCGAGCGGTTCGCCGATGGCCGCGATGCCCTTGCCGTCGTTGCGCGTGAAGAAGCCCTGCGGCGATTCCGCGTCGGCGACAAAATTGTCGAGGATGCCCGTCGAATACGGGATGAATACCTCAAACGAAGTTCCCGCCGTGATGGGGGTGTTTAAAATAATGTGGATCTTGTTGTTGTCCGCGTGGTCGTCGTTTTCGCGGACGATGCTCTTAATGCTTGCCGCTTCGCCGCCGATCTTGAGCGTCACCAAGCTGTTGTTGACGACAAGCGGCTTGAAGTCGAGCGAGATGGTATCAATCGTCTTGCTTGCAACGCCCTTGACCGTTGTTTCGCCGAGAATCGTAGCTTTCGCATCCGCCGCGTCAGGATCGTAGGTGATCTTGATGTCATAATGCTGAACATCATAATCCTTCGTTCCTTGGTACGGGATCAACGTGTCGCCGCCGATGTCGTCGAGCGGGTCGTTATCGTCGCCGCAGCCGCTGTCGTCCTTGCTGACCGTTGTGCCGACACTGGTAGAGCCCTTGGACGTCACAACCTTCGTGCCGCTGAAGAAATCGCCGAGCGCCGCGCGCCCAAGCGCTTTCTGCGCGTTCGTCAGATAGCCGCTGCTCAGTTCATAGTCTATCGGAAGGCCCGCGTCCGTTTTGTTGCTGTTGGTGTAATGGAACGGCAGCTCATAGAGTTGTGTGTAATGAACCCAATTCTGTACAACAGAAGGCTTCTGGCCTGTCTGCGTCGAAATTTGGTAGAGCGACGGCGAACGGAAACTCCGATTCGCCCTGATGACGCGGTCTACCGACGGATTGCCGTCAACAAAGTTGTATCCGAAGGTATTTTCATAGCCTGAATCAAACGGAGCAAGCAGTGCGATGAGCTTCTCGTCGAGCCAGCCCGCTGTAGCTTTCGCGCCGTTTGTATCGCTCGTAGCATATGTCGTTGTACTGGACGCACCGTCTATTCTCCAGTCCCAAACATAAACAGGGCTCGAATTGTAGCGCGTCGCGTTTTCGGAAACGTAGCCGATCGCCGCCCTGGAATCGGGGCACCATGATCCGCTGATCAAGACATTGTGCGTACCCTGCGTTTGAATAATGTGAATCAGCTCGGGCGCGCTGACGGATACCAACCTGAATTTGTCGGGATTCGCCGCGTAATAGGCACTGCCGTAGAAAGCGTCAACCTTCGGGCTTGCCGCGGAGAAAGCGGTTGAGAAGTAATCATACTGTGTCGACCGCGTTTCCGCAGCGCCGTCGAGCCCATCCGTGAGGACCTGCGCGACCTGCGCCTTGAATGCCGCTTGATCAGCTGCGGCCGCCGCGTCTTTCACAAGCAGATCGCTGACGATGGTTTCCGCGGTATTCGCGCCGCCCTTCCTGTCGAATACGAACAGGTACGTATCGTCGCCCGTAAAGCTCGGATCGATATACGCCAGCTTCGCGGTTTGAGCCGCGGCAGTACCCGTTGTAACGGCGGTTTTCAGCGCCGTCCAAAACGCATAGAGCGCGGGAAGCGCGTCCGGATTTGTGATGTCCGAGCCGTCAAAGCCGAGTTCGCCGCCGAGGTGCGTATCGAACAGGTAAATCTTCTGAATCCCGTTCGCCTTGGCGACCTCGTTGATCGCGGCGAGTGTAGCCTGCGACGTCGCGTTGCGCGGGCTTCCGAGTACGATGATCGACTTGCCGTCTTTCAGAAGCACGTTCTTGTTGAGCCGTTCGATCGTAACAATGTCAAAGACGCTGTTTTCGCCGACCCCTTCATATTTGGCCGCGACATAGTCTAAAGAATTCGCAACGACCTTGCTTTGGTCAACCGGCGCCGCCGCCCCCAAAGCGGATATCCCCGCAGACGCTTCGGTTGCGAGGGCTTCATCCTCAGCGGCCGCTGCGTTCTGCACATCCGCATCGGTCAGCACAGGCGCCGCTTCCGGCGCGGGCGCTTCAGCGCCCTCTGTATCCTCCGCTGCCGCGGCCGGATCATCAAAAGTAACGCCATCCTCATCGATGACGACTGCGCCCGTTTCCGTTTCGCCGGCGTATACGCCCGACGCGGGGAAGGCGCCAAACGCGGCTACCGCGACGAGGAGCAGACTCAAAATCCCCGCGATCGCCCGTTTTGCATATAAATTGCTTTTCATTATTAATCTCCTATCTTTTTTGTTAAAAAAATACCCTGTTACTTTTTCCGATAACAGGGTATAATGACATCATAACCCTGTTGGGTTACTCGAACGGTCCGATTTCATTTTGCGGTGAGCGGGCCGTTCACCTTTTCTTTCTGCTGATTGTTTTGCCTGCCTGCCATACGAACAACGCATAGCGTACAGGCAGTGTACATCGTTTATATTTTGCCATAAGACCGCTCCTTTCGCGCTCAACACATATTAATCATATATGTTATATATGTTATATATTAGTTCCATCATACCCCCCAAAATCCCCCTTGTCAACCACATTTTCAGTTTTTTTTCAGTTTTGGTGAATAGACACGGAAAAATAAATTTTTTTCTCAAAATCGCCAACCTTTTGCCGTGTTAAATTGTCTAATAGATAGAATGTCAAAACGAGGAGGTGAAATAACGATTGAGGGAACTCGCAGAGCTTACCAAACAGGGTGATAAGTCCGCTTTTGATGAAGTCATTCGCAAATGCGTTCCCGATTTATTTAGGATAGCAATGTCTATTTTGAAAAACAAGGACGATGCCGACGACGTTGTGTGTGAAACCGTGGTCAAAGCATACGAAAATATCCACAAGTTAAAGGACTGTACTTTTTTCAAGACGTGGATTACACGCATACTGATCAATCACGCCGCTGCCGCATATAAGCGCAGAAAAAAAGTTGTTTGTTTAAGTGATGTTGAATACGAACCTTGTTATGGAGTAACCTTTTCAACTCGCACGATGCGGGGATAAATAAGGCTCTTGAATATCAATACAATCAGAATGTGAATATGGAGTATGCAGAAAGCAACGGCGTGAGCTTCAAGGTTGAAAGTATTATTTTGGACGATGAAACATTTGCGGTCGTCTATAGTTTGAAACTTGCCGAGGTTGCGCCCGCTTTTGATTGGGTGAATCTTGCAGACCTGACGGTTAAAGATGAAAACGGCATTGTACTTTATGGCGAGGGCAAAGGTATGATTTCAACCGGTGGCATGTCCTCGATTGCAAGCGAGGATAATCAGACAATTAAAATCTCACATATAAATAGCAATGAAAACCACAATTACCCAAAATCAAAGAAACTCTGCTTCTCTATGCAAAATGTGAACTTGATAAATTCCAAAATCCAATCCGATAAAGACGGGGCAAAAATCGTGCAGAAGTTAAGCGGGAATTGGGAATTTGAAATTGATGTTGCAGAGCAATTCAGCGAGAGAACGGCTATTCAATACTCGCCGGCATTGAATGACCGCATAAAAGTCAAATATGCAGAATTAACGCCCACAGGCTTGAATTTGGAGATTGAGCTTGCAAATGAGAAATTTGATATTGCAAAGAGAATGACGCTCGCGGTCGATGATACTGTTTATGAGAATGACCGTCAGATTGCCGTTGAGGACGATGAAAAAACAATTCGTACTTCGTTCCCGATAACAATTTTCAACGCTCCGGACAAAGTAACCTTTATTTATGATGGCACGGAAATTGAATTGACCAGATAGCAATCTTGAAAATTTGGGCTGTGTGTTAACCGGGGCTTTTTCACACAGTCCGCGCCCCTTTCATCAGGCAGGACAAATGAACCGTCCCCTTTTGTCTACGATTATGAATGTCAACAAAGAATTATTATAGGGAATGGACAAATGCGCAGTCAAAGGAAATCCACCACGGAGAATGGCAATTCGCGGGTTTCATGCCTTGCACGGTATTTCATTTTTGCCAATCCGAAACGGTTGTACGCTTCCGCGAATACACCGACCACGGCATGCAGCGTTTCAAGTTTTCTTGGGAAGCAAC
>JAITNA010000103.1 GCA_031290715.1 Eubacteriales Family XIII. Incertae Sedis bacterium
CCGAATCAGCCGGTATCCCCGCCGCTTCCCCCGCAGCCGAATCCACCAATATTCTCCCGTTCGCGTCCCCCGCCGAATCCGCCAATATTCTCCCGTTCGCGTCCCCCGCCGAATCCGCCGGAATCCCCCCGTGCGAATCATCCATCCCATCCATCCCCCGACCCTCATAATCCCGCACGCCCGCGGCCGCAAACAGCCTTTCGTTGTACGCGTCAACCTCCTCGCGCAGGATCGCGTCCGACTCGCGGATGATCCGCAGCTTCTCCGGCGTTACCGCGCCAAGGCAGCGGATGGCCAAGCCCGGCCCCGGGAACGGCTGCCGCCAGACCAATTCCGCCGCGATGCCAAGCTCCTCGCCCACGCCGCGCACCTCGTCCTTGAACAACAGGCGCAGCGGCTCCAAAAGCGACATATCCATCTTGTCCGGCAGGCCGCCCACATTGTGGTGCGACTTGATGACGGCCGCCCCGCCGCCCCCGCCGCCGCTTTCCACAACGTCCGGATAGATCGTTCCCTGAAGCAGATAGTCGATCTTCCCCTCTTCCGCGGAAAGCTTCTTCGCCTCTTCCTCAAAGACCGCGATGAACTCCGCGCCGATGATCTTTCGCTTTTGCTCCGGGTCGGAAACCCCCTCCAATTTCGACAAAAACCGCGACTGCGCGTCCACGCGGCGTATCTTCATATCAAACTGCCGGCCATAGACCTCCATGACCTGATCGCCCTCGTCCTTCCGCAGCAGCCCGTGATCGACAAAAATGCAGGTCAGATTGTCCCCGATCGCGCGGTGCGTCAGCACGGCCGCCACGGACGAGTCCACCCCGCCCGACAGCGCGCAAAGCACCTTCCCCGCGCCCACCGCGGAGCGAATTTCCGCAACCTTTTCCCGCGCGAAATTCGCCATCGTCCAGTCGCCGCCAAGACCGCAGACCCGGTACAAAAAATTCTTCAAAAGCTGCTGTCCGAACGGCGTGTGGTGCACCTCCGGATGAAACTGCACCCCGTAGAGCCGCCGCGCCCGGTCCTCGATCGCCGCCGTCGGGCAATTGTCCGTGTGCGCCGTCACGGCAAAACCCGCCGGAGCCGCCGCCGCGTAGTCCGTATGGCTCATCCAGCAATACTGCCCCCCTGAAATTCCATGGAATAACTCGCTTGCGCGGGAAGCCCCGCCGCCCTCCCCGGCCTGTTCTCCCGCCGGGCAGGTGCCGTAAGGGTCGTCGAGATCAATCCGCACCCGCCCATATTCCTTGAAATCCGGGCTGACCACCTTCCCCCCAAGGCGCTCCGCCATCAACTGCGCCCCGTAGCAAATGCCGAGGATCGGAATCCCCATTTCAAAAAGTTCCTTTGGAAGCCCCGGCGCGCCCTCCGCATAGACGCTCGCCGGCCCCCCCGTGAAGATGATACCCGAAGGCTTCGCTGTATCAGGGGAAGCAAGCAGCGCCATACACTTCTGAAAAGGCACGATTTCGCAGTAGACCTTCGCCTCGCGAACCCGCCGCGCAATCAGCTGATTGTACTGCCCCCCAAAATCAACAACCCAAATCCCCGAATACTCCATCAAATTTCTCCTTTATCGTCGCCCAGATGATACCGCGACAGCGCCTCCGCAAGCTGCCGCGCCCGCTCGGTCAGCGTTTCCCCGATCTTCGCACTGTCTTCCGCCGCCGCCGTCGTACTGCGAATCATATCCCCCATGCCCGCGATATCCGCGTTGATCCGCACAATGTCCTCGCTCTGCTGCACGGAAGCGTCCGCGATCGCCGTGAGCATCTTCTCGCTTTTGCGAATCTCCGCCACGATTTCCTCAAACGTACTCGCCGCCTGGCGGGCGATCTCAACGCCCTCGCCGACCTGCCGAAGACTGTCCTCGATCAGCACGCTTGCAGACTGCGCGGACCCCGAACTCTTCGCCGCCAGATTGCTCACCTCATCGGCCACGACCGCGAAGCCCCGGCCGAACTGCCCGGCCCGCGCCGCTTCGACCGACGCGTTCAGCGCGAGGATTTTCGTCTGAAACGCAATGCTTTCAATGCTGCCGGCGACGGACGCGATCGCTTCCGAGCTTTGCTGAATGGCGCGCACCGCTTCCACCACGCGCTCGATCTGCTCCGAACCCTGCCGCGCTTTCTTGGCCATCCCGGCAATCAGGACATTGGCCGCCCCGGCTTTTTCCTCATTTTCCCGCGTGTTTTTCGTAATGCTGTCAACCGATTCCCAAATGCCCTTGATCGAAACAAGCTCCCCGCTCGCGTCCAAAGCAAGATGTCCCGATCCCTCCGCGATTTGCCCCGCCGACTCCCGAAGGCTGTCCGCGCTTTTCCGGAACACATCGAGCATGGCCCGCAGATTCTCCACCGTGCTGCGAAGCGCAAAAGCCAGCTCGTCATGCTCGCTCCGGGGCTCCACCAAAACGGACAGATCGCCGTCGCTGATACGCTTGAATACCGCGATCTGCCTTCTCGTACTCTCGATCATCCGGTTGAAAGAATCGAACAAGGATCCGATCTCATCGCCCGACGTATAGACCACATCGACATTCAGGTCCCCGACCGCGATCTTTTCGGCCGCCGCGCTCACCAATTCGACCGGCCGCTTCACGCGCCGATTGATGAACCGGATCGAAATCAGGATGAAAACGATGATGAGGACGCCGACAATGACCGCGGTCCGAATCGCGAAATTATGCACATTGGACAGCGCGGTTTCCATTGAAATATCAACGCCGACAAAGCCGACGACGATACCGTCCCCATCCTTGACGGGCGCGTAGGCCGTGACGAGCCGCCCGAAATCCTCCGTGTCGTAGACGCCCGTTTTGGCGGCCCTCCCCGTCTTGATCACGTCATAAGCCTCCGTCATATAGATTTCAGCCGTTTCCTCGTACAGAAAATCCAAAGGATCGTCCCCTGTGGCGGGATTCCACCCCTCGGCGTAGTAGACAAAGTACTTCCCGTCGGCACGCTCTACCGGATGGGCGTCAACGATGTACAAATATTTCGCTTCCGTATCGACCGCCGCCTGATCGGCCATTTCCTTGATACGATCCCACTGTTCATCCTTTTCGCGCGTGTCGATCGCGCGCTCCATGCCATCCGCGTCCACCGCCGCCGCCACCGTCTGCGCGATCGCCTCGACCCGCCCGGAATACATCTCGATCGTATCCTGCCGATACATCCAGTACGCGATCATCGCGACAGAAACCGTGCCGACAAGGATCATGATCACGACCATGACCGACAGCCCGCCCGCAAGCGAACCCGTTTTTTTCCTGCCCCGCCGGGCCGCGGCTTCTGCCATCCCTTACCTCATATGCCCGATTCCCGCGGGCTGTTCCTTCAAAATCACATCGTGCGCCCCGCCCTCGACAATACTCGTCGCGCTGACGAGCGTGAGCTTCGCCTTTTCCTGCAGCTCCGGGATATTCAGCACGCCGCAGCTGCACATCGTAGACCGCACCTTCGCCAGCGTCTGCCCGACGCCGTCCTTCAAACTCCCCGCGTAAGGCACATAGCTGTCCACGCCCTCCTCAAACGAAAGCTTTTCGCCCTCGCCGAGGTCATAGCGCTGCCAATTCCGCGCGCGCCCCGACCCCTCGCCCCAATACTCCTTGACATAGTTGCCGCCCACGTTCAGCTTGGCCGAAGGGCTCTCGTCAAACCGCGCGAAATACCGCCCGAGCATCATGAAATCCGCCCCCATCGCAAGCGCTACCGTCGTATGATAGTCGTACACAATCCCGCCATCGCTGCAAATCGGGACATACACGCCTGTTTTTTTGTAATAATCGTTCCTCGCCTCGGCCACGTCCATGACCGCCGACGCCTGACCTCGCCCAATCCCCTTCTGTTCCCGCGTGATACAGATACTGCCGCCGCCGATCCCGATCTTGACAAAATCCGCCCCCTTGCTCACGAGATACTCAAAGCCCTCTTTGTCCACGACATTGCCCGCGCCGATCTTGATCGAATCCCCGTATTTTGCGCGCGCGAACTCCAATGTCCGCGCCTGCCACTCCGTGAAGCCCTCGCTCGAATCGACGCAGAGCACATCCGCGTCCGCGTCCATCAGCTCGGGAATGCGCTCCTCGTAGTCCCGCGTATTGATCCCCGCGCCCACGATATAGCGCTTTTGCTCGTCGAGCAATTCATTTGGATTCCGCTTGTGGCTGTCATAGTCTTTCCGAAACACAAAGTATGTCAGCCGCCCCGCCTTGTCGATAATAGGGAGTTGGTTCAGCTTGTGGTCCCACAGGATGTCGTTGGCCTCGGTCAGCGAAATGCCGTCCTCCCCGCAAACAAGATCCTTGAACGGCGTCATGAACTCCGAAACCTTCGCGTCTATCGGCGTGCGGCTCACGCGGTAGTCGCGGCTCGTCACGATGCCGACAAGCTTTCCGTCCGGCGTGCCGTCCTCCGTGACCGCTGCCGTGCTGTGCCCGTATTCCTCCCGCAGCTTCAGGATATCCGAAAGCGCTTGATCCGGCCGAACATTGCTGTCCGAACGCACGAAGCCCGCCTTGTGGTCCTTGACGCGCCGCACCATCGCCGTCTGATTCTCAATGCTCTGCGAGCCGAAGATGAACGAAATCCCGCCCTCCTTTGCCAAGGCCACCGCCATGCGGTCGTCCGAAACCGCTTGCATGACAGCGCTCACCATCGGGATATTCGCGCGCAGCGCCGATTCTTCCCCTCTTTTGAACTTGACGATGGGCGTCGACAAATCCACATTCGAGGGGACGCATTCCGCCGAACTGTACCCCGGCACGAGCAAAAATTCGTTGAACGTTCTTGATGAATCCTTGAAATAAAAAGCCATTCTTACCTCTCTCCCTTCGTGACCTCACCCGTGATGCGCGATCCCTTCGGCACACTGGCCGTGATAAAAGCGTTCGAGCCGATCACCGACCCCTCGCCGATCACCGTATCGCCGCCGAGGATCGACGCCCCCGAGTAGATCGTGACATTGTCCTCGATATCCGGATGCCGCTTGTTCCCGGACAGCTTCCGGCCGCCCCGTGTAGAATGCGCGCCCAGCGTCACCCCCTGATAAATTTTGACATTGTCCCCGATGCAGGTCGTTTCGCCGACGACAATACCCGTGCCGTGATCGAGGAAGAAATATTTCCCGATCGCCGCGCCCGGATGGATGTCGATGCCCGTCTTGCTGTGCGCGTGCTCCGACATGAGCCGGGGGATGAGCGGCACGTTCAAAAGATACAGCTCGTGCGCCATGCGGTAGATCGTGATCGCGTAGATACCCGGATAGGACAGCACGATCTCCCCCATACTCGTCGAAGCCGGGTCCCCGTCAAAGCTGGCCTCCACATCGTATGCCAAAAGCTTTCGGATCGCCACAAGGCGCCCCAGAAATTCATCCGTGACCTGCGCCGCCTTGATGTGCGTGTTTTCATCCGCGTCGTCATCGCCCTGCCGAAGCGCAAACGCCCGCTCGATCTGAATGGTCAGATGATGCCGTACTTCCGACAGCGTGTCACGGACATAAAACTCCTTGGTATATTCGCACATATTCCCATTATCGAAAAATCCCGGAAAGATGAGCTCGCGAAGGCGTCCGATCATAGAGATGACCACCTCCGTGTCAATCTGGTTGCGTTTGCCGATGCGGATGATCTCGGGAAACTCGTCGTAGCTCGACAGCATCCCCGCGACGAGCTCCTGTATTTCTTTTTCTCTCTCTTCATAGATCATGGTCAGACTCCTTCGGACACGTCCCGCGCGGTCTTTTTCACGATAATGAACAGGGCCGCGCTGATGCTCTTGGGCAGATAATACGGATAATCAAAGCGATTCGTTTTGATGATTCGCTCCTCGGCATCGGTCACACGCTTGATGGCGGCATCGTCCATCGCGTCGTCCGCACCGAGGTCGATACACGCGATATCGCGGCCGAAACTGCCTCCGTACTCCTTGAGGAACGTGTGGATATCCTCGATCGTCTTGAACGGCTGACCGAACTGCATCTCCATCACATTTTTCTTAAACGCGTAGCCCTTTTCCAAAAGATAGCTTTCCGTTTCGGAAAAGGTCAAATTTGAGCCCGCGTCCGCGAACGGGTCCGGACCCGCCGCGGGCGGCCTTCCGTACATGAAAATGAAAGCCCTTCGCCGCGCCCGGGGCAGCAGCTTGTCGAGGGTTTCCCGCGATGTGCCGAAAAAGCTGAGCGCCACCGCGTCCCAGGTTCGATCCGCGAGATCGTTCGCGTCCGCCAATTCAGCCGCAATCTTTTCCGCGCTTTCCCGGTTTGTGAAGTATATCCGGTCCAAATGCTGCGTGAGGTCCCGGATGGCCGCTTCATCGTTGTCGATCGCCGTGATATGCCGCACCATGGGCGCGAGATAAAAATCGATCAAGCCAAGGCCGCAGCCGATATCCGCAAGCGTCCAGCGTTCGTCGAGATAAGGCTCGACGAGCACGGAGAGCTTTTTGTGGAAAGCGGTATACACGCTTGCCCTCTTGTAATTTTCGATCTTCTCAAGTGTCCAATTATTTTCCAACAGTCGCCACACCGGACCTATTCCCCCGGGCGTTCCGCATCGTCCCGCAAGTAAAATTTAGCAATCAAGGATTTCAGATGATCCGACTGCGCCGACATGGTCTGCGCGGCGGCGGCGCTTTCTTCGGCCATCGCGGAGTTGGCTTGCACCACATTTGAAATTTGTGAAATCCCGACATTGATATCCGCAATCGATTCATTTTGCTGTGCGGAAGCATCGTTGAGCTTCCCCATATTTTTGGCATGGCTGACGGCAATTTGCCCCATTTCGTTGATATTGCCGTTTGTTTTCTCGACGATTTCGCGGCCTTCCTCGACATAGCTCAAACTGTTCCGAATCAGCTCGCTCGTTTCCTGCGCCGCCGCGGAAGACCGGTTGGCAAGCACCCGCACCTCGTCGGCGACCACCGCGAAGCCCTTCCCGTGCTGTCCGGCCCGGGCGGCTTCGACGGCCGCGTTCAGCGCAAGGATATTGGTTTGGAAAGCGATGTCGTCAATGACCCGGATCACATTCTTGATTTGCCCGGAACTGTCCGCGATGGTCTGCATCGCTTCCGTCATTTGCTGCATGTCCTTCATGTTCTGGCCGATCATGAGCGTATTCTTGCGCACGGACTCAAGCGTTTCGTTCGCGATTTCGGCATTGTGTTCAGACATCTCCTTCAGCTCGTTGATCACCGCGGAAAACTCTTCCACCGTAGCCGCTTGCTCGTTGGAACCGCTCGCAAGGCTCTGCGCCCCCACCGCGATCTCGTTTGAGCCCGCGGAAATCTGAAGGATTGATTTGCGGATCTCGCTGATAAAGATATTATTATTCTCCAAAATACTGCGAATCGCCATGTTCACGACATCGTGCTCGCTGCGTACCTCGATATCGCCCGTGTAGTCGCCGTCCGCAATTTTCTGCAGCGCCGCGCCCTCCCGCTTGATCGACTCGCTCATCGAACGGATGGCGTCGGAAAGCTGCCCGATCTCATCGCCGCTCGTATAGTCGAGCGTCCGGAACGGATCCCCGGCGGCGACGGCCCGCGCGGCCTCCTCTACGCGCCGGATCGGGACGGCGATCGTGCTCGCGAGCCTTCGGCCGATGAGCAGCGTCACAAGAAAGTAAATCACGGCATAGACGACGGCGCCGATGAGGTAGTAACGAAACAAGCCCGCGGCCGGAACGTCAAGGCTATCTTTATTGAAAACCAAAACCCCCCCGCAAACGAGCGCGATCACTGTGAAGATCATCATCTCGATATACAAATACATCATCTTCTTGCGGATGGTCAGGTTTTTCATTTCTTTCCTCACAGGCATTCAATTCTCTATGAAATACATAAAAAAATAATACCACACCGCAGCCCAACAAACAAGCAGCATCGATATGGTATCATCGGTCAATAAACAATGTCATTCCCGAGCTAAAACAATGTCATTCCCGCGAAGGCGGGAATCCAGTGCCAACCCACTGTCATTCCCGGGCTAAAACAATGTCATTCCCGCGAATGCGGGAATCCAGTGCCTTCTGCTGTCATTCCCGCGAATGCGGGAATCCAACGCCTTCTGCTGTCATTCCCGGGCGCGAAGCGAACCGGGAATCCAGTGCCAACCAGAACAATGTCATTCCCGCGAAGGCGGGAATCCAGTGCCAACCAAAACAATGTCATTCCCGGGCTAAAACAATGTCATTCCCGCGAAGGCGGGAATCCAACGCCTTCTGCTGTCATTCCCGGGCTAAAACAATGTCATTCCCGGGCGCGAAGCGAACCGGGAATCCAGTGCCAACTGCTGTCATTCCCGCGAAGGCGGGAATCCAGTGCCTTCTGCTGTCATTCACGGGCGCGAAGCGAACCGGGAATCCAGTGCCAACTAAAACACTGTCATTCTCGGGCTCCGCCGCAAGCGGCGGCCCCAAGAATGACAGTGGTACAGGCGCTTCAGCTCCGCTATCCCTCAGGCAGCCACTTCTTCGGATCCAAATCCAAGAACGGCGCACGGACATATTTTTCCTTCAACAGATACGGGACCGTCGCGTCGTATATAGTCTTGCAGGTGATCCCCGTGTCGCGGATCAGCGGATTGTACTCCGTCCGCTCCGACGGGTCGAGCGGATGGCAGCGCACGCCGGGGATGAAGATCGTGTCGATATCACCCTGATAGCGCGTCTGCATCGCCCAAAGAATATCGTCCGTATCAAAGATATCCACGTCCTCGTCGACAAGGATGACCGTCTTGAGCTCCGCAAACGCCGAAAACGCGAGCAGAGCCGCCTGACGCTGCCGCCCCTCGTCGCTCGGCTGAGATTTCTTGAACTGCAGCACCGCAAGGTACTTGCCGCCGCCCGACGGATGCGCGTAACAATTGACGAGCCTGCCCGGCATCGCCCGCTCGACCATCATCAGGATGGAAGCCTCGGTCGGGATGCCGGCCATGCTCCGGTGTTCCTCCGAAGGGCCGATACAAGTCTGCATGATGGGATTTTTGCGCGTCGTCACCGCCTTGACCTTGAGGACAGGCGTCTTAGGATACGCGGGTCCGACATAGCCCGGAAATTCCGGCATCGCATTGCCGTTGCCGGACGCGCGGTCTTCTCTGACATAATAATCGGGGACCAATTCGCCTTCGATGACGTATTCCGCGTTCGCGATACATTCCGCGTCGACGGTCAGACATTTCGCGAGCTTGACCGCTTCGCCGCGGATCGCGCCCGCAACGCCGAGCTCATCATATCCGATGGGCGTCGTCGGCGGCTCAAAGCCCGCCGCGATCTCGATCGCGGGATCGACGCCGATACTGATGGAAATCGGAAGCGGCTTGCCAAGGCGCTCCGCTTTTTCGCGCATCGCGCCGATGTGGCGCGCGCCCGGCGTGAAGAACATCGCGATTTCGTCCTCGTTGTGTACGCACAGGCGATGGATCGTGATATCCTTTTCGCCGGTTTCGACGTCCTTGGCATAGGCCATGCCGAGCGTGATGTACGGGCCGCCGTCGATGGGCGTATTCGTAGACGCGGGGATGATCTTGCGGATGTCAAAACCGGGGTCGGTCGCCTTGTATACGATTTCCTGGCAGGGCGGCGCCGCTTCATCCGTCAAAACGGGATTGATCGGTTTTTGAACGGACTCCGAAAGCAGGAATCCGAGCCTGTCGGGGTCGTGGTTCAAAAGATAGCCGACGCGCCGGCGCGACGCGAGTACGCCGATCACGATCGGCCGGTCCGGAAATCCTTTGACATTGTTGTACTGAAGCGCGGGGCCTTCCTTTGTCGGCCTGACGACCGTGCCGCCGGCGCCGATGTACTTGTATACGCTCGACACCTCGCCCATCGGGTCCACCGCCACGTCAGTTTCGGCGAACTGGCCGGGTATCGTCTTCAGATATTCAAGCGCGCTGCGCAAATCCGTGATCTTTGCTGACATATCTCCCATTCTCCTTTAAACATTATTACATCTGATTTGTGACGTCGATCTCGCCGATACCCGCTTTCTCTTCAAGCGGTTTGCGGCAAAATTCGATCGCGTGAAGCAGTGTCGTGAGCGCATAGAAGAAAACACCTATGGCCAAAATGATGGAAAACGGCCAATTCGGGATGTGGAGCGCCGTCGTCGCCGCGTTGCTGTGTATCACCGTTCCGATATGCTTCACGGAAGCGTAAAACATGACAAACAGGATAATAGTCGTGATAAAGTACATGATGGCTTGCACCGCGCGCCTCGATCCGATCGGGAACTTGTCCACAAG
>JAITNA010000150.1 GCA_031290715.1 Eubacteriales Family XIII. Incertae Sedis bacterium
GCCATGGCTTTCCTCCTCCAAAGAAAAACTTCCCGGAGATAAGTCTACCGCAAAATCCCGTTTCACACTAACGTCCACACCCGCGTCCACTGTGGAACTTACTTTGGGAATTTACTCAAAAATGCAAATATTCTGAATTATTATAATATTACAAAAAATATCTTGACATCCTTTGTCTTATCCTCTATACTGTTGATTATAAAAGGAGTGTCATTGACACTGGATTCCCGGAACAAGTCCGGGAATGACAATATTTAGGCAACCGGAACAAGTCCGGGAATGACAATATTTAGGCAACCGGAAAAAGTTATTTAGGCAATCGGCGCTGTGCGTTTTGTACGGGACCTGTTGTTTCACACAAGGGTATTTCTGAAAATTTTGCTTATGCGGAAGTTTTTGGGGCACCCGCGGCATAGGAGGCGGATATTATGAGGCAGATCGCTATTTACGGGAAGGGCGGCATCGGGAAATCGACGACGACTCAGAATCTGACGGCGGGGCTCGGGGAGATGGGCATGAAGATCATGATCGTGGGCTGCGACCCGAAAGCGGATTCCACGCGGCTCATTCTCGGGGGGCTCGCGCAGCAGACGGTCCTCGACACGCTGCGCGAGGAGGGCGACGACATCGATCTTGATTTCGTGCTCAAACCCGGATTCGCGGGGATCAAGTGTGTGGAATCGGGCGGGCCGGAGCCCGGCGTCGGCTGCGCGGGCCGCGGGATCATCACGTCGATCGGGCTTCTGGAGCAGCTCGGGGCTTACGAGGATGATCTGGACTATGTGTTTTACGACGTCCTCGGCGACGTGGTCTGCGGCGGCTTTGCGATGCCGATCCGCGAGGGCAAGGCGCAGGAGATTTACATCGTCGCGAGCGGCGAGATGATGGCGCTCTACGCGGCGAACAACATCTCAAAGGGCGTTCAGAAATACGCGAAAACGGGCGGGTGCCGTCTGGGAGGTATCATCTGCAATTCCCGAAATGTCGACGGCGAGGCGGAGTTGGTCGGCGCTTTTGCGAAAGAGCTTGGCACGCAGATGATCCATTTCGTTCCGCGCGACAATATGGTACAGCGGGCGGAGATCAACAAAAAGACGGTAATTGAATTCGACCCGACCTGTGCGCAAGCGGATGAGTACCGCACTTTGGCGGGCAATATTGAAAACAACGATATGTTCATTATTCCGGCGCCGCTGAAGCAGGAGCGGCTCGAGGAGCTGTTGATGGAACACGGGCTCATGGATATCGCGTAGGGTTTTATTACAATACGAAAGGAAATGTTGATATGTTAATGGTCAGAGCAATCGTTCGCCCCGAGAAGGTGGGTGAGGTCATGTCGGAACTCCTTGACGCGGGCTTCGGCGCGTTGACGAAGATGAATGTTTACGGGCGCGGCAAGCAGCGCGGGCTCACGATCGGGGATGTGCGCTACGATGAGATTCCCAAGGAGATGTTGCTGCTCGTCGTCGACGACGCGGACAAGGATGATGTGGTCAAGGTCATCACGCGGAACGCGCGGACGGGCGCCGCGGGCAACTACGGCGACGGCCGCATCTTTATCAGCGAGATTGTCGATGCCTATACGATCAGTACGGGCAAGCAGGGATTGTAGGAGGTGCGCGGTGAAAGAGATACAGGCGTTCATCCGGACGAATAAGGTCAACGCGACGAAGGAAGCGCTTGCGAACGCGGGTTTCCCGGCGTTCCTCGCGCGCAAGTGCCTTGGCCGCGGCAAGCAGATGGAGGGCTCGGCGGCGGTCAGGCTCGTCATGGAAACGGGCGATTTGCCGATATCGACGGAGGGGGAAACCTTGACCGAGATCATGCGGCTCATCCCGAAGCGCTTCTTTTCCCTTGTGGTCGAGGACGACCGGGCGGCCCTCGCGGTAAAGACCATCATCGAGGTGAATCAGACGGGCAATCCCGGCGACGGGCGAATCTTCGTCGCGCCGATACAGGAAACGTATAGTGTAAGGAAAGGAAAATCGGGGCTGTAGATTTACGGTAGATTTTTCTTGCCGCGGCGGTATTGGAGGATGAGATGGACGATGTGAAATCGAAGGTACTAGATAAATACAGCGCGAAGGTGTACAAGAACCGCAAGCAGCATATCATCGAGGTCGGCGAGGAGCCCGAAACGCAGGAGATCGCGGCGAATTCGCGCAGCATACCCGGGATCATGACGAACCGGGGCTGCTGTTACGCGGGCTGCAAGGGCGTTGTGGTCGGGCCGCTGAAGGATACCGTCGTGATCACGCATGGACCGATCGGCTGCGGGTTTTACAGTTGGGGCACGCGCAGAAACAAGGCGAAGTCCGATGACGGCAGTTTCATTCAGTATTGTTTTTCAACGGATTTGCAGGAAACGGACATCGTGTTCGGCGGCGAGAAGAAGCTTCGGCAAGCCATCAAGGAAGCGATGGAGATTTTCCGTCCCAAGTGCCTGATGATTTGCTCAACCTGTCCGGTCGGGCTGATCGGGGACGATATCCACGCGGTCGCCGCGGAAACGGAGGAAACATACGGGATTACCTGTATCGCGTTTTCCTGCGAGGGATACAAGGGGGTCAGCCAGAGCGCGGGCCATCACATCGCGAACAACGGGGTCATGCGCAGGGTCATCGGCAGCGCGGAAAAGGCGCCGAAGGTCAGGCATTCCGTCAATCTGCTCGGCGAGTACAACATCGGCGGCGACGGCTGGGAAACGGAGCGTCTGCTCAAGGACATCGGCTATGAGGTCGTCGCGGTCATGACGGGCGACGGCAGCTATGAAGCGCTTTCAAAAGCGGACCGGGCGGAACTCAATCTGGTTCAGTGCCATCGCTCCATCAACTATATCGCGGAGATGATGGAAACAAAATACGGGATGGACTGGGTGAAAATTAATTTCATCGGCATTGACGCGACGGCGGCGTCCCTGCGGGATATCGCGAAATACTTCGACGATCCGGAACTCATAAAAAGAACGGAAGAAGTGATCGAGGCAGAGCTTGCGGAAATCGCGCCGGCACGTGATTATTATCGCGAAAAACTGACGGGGAAAACAGCCGCGCTTTATGTCGGCGGTTCGCGGGCCCATCATTATCAATATCTGCTCGAGGATTTCGGGGTGCGGACGGTGCTTGCGGGGCATGAGTTCGCGCATCGCGACGACTATGAGGGGCGGCGCGTGATTCCGACGATCAAGGCGGACGCGGACAGCAAGAATGTGGAGAGTATCACGGTCGAGAAGGACGAGGAGCGGTACAGCGAGTATTTGACGGCAGAGCGTGCCGAGGAGTTGAAAAATGTCATACAGCTTGCGGCGTATCGGGGGATCATCCCGGACATGAAGCCGGGCGATATCGTCGTCGACGACTTGAATCACTATGAAACGGAAGCGCTGTTAAGCACGTTGAAACCGGATATTTTCTTGTCGGGCATCAAGGACAAGTATATGCTGCAAAAGGACGGCGCGGTGTCGCGGCAGCTGCATTCGTATGATTACAGCGGGCCGTATGCGGGCTTTCGCGGGGCGATCAATTTCGCGCGCGACCTCACGATGGGCGTCTATACGCCGGCTTGGAAGTTTGTCGTGCCGCCTTGGAAAAACGAGCCGGTGCTGCAGGCGAAGCTGGTACGCGACAAGGAACGCGAACGGGCGGCCGAGCGGGCGGGCGAGCGGGAACGCGAAGAAGCGGCCGGCGCGAAGAAATCGGGAGGTGCGGCACATGCTTGATCTGACTCCGAAAGAAATATCCGAACGCACCGCGCTCAAGATCAATCCCTGCAAGACCTGTCAGCCGGTCGGCGCGCTGTACGCGGCGCTCGGGGTTCACGCGTGCATGCCGCACAGCCACGGGTCGCAGGGCTGCGCGTCGTATCACAGAACATTTCTGAGCCGGCATTTCAAGGAGCCGGCGATCGCGTCGACGAGCTCTTTCACCGAGGGTGCTTCGGTGTTCGGCGGCGGCAGCAACATCCGCACGGGTGTGCGCAACGTGTTTGAAATCTACAATCCCGATATCATCGCGGTGCATACGACCTGCCTGAGCGAAACCATCGGGGATGATATGAACGCCTACATTCAGGACATGGAAATCCCGGACGGCAAGCTTGTGGTACACACGAATACGCCGAGCTACGTAGGCAGCCATATCAACGGCTACTATAATATGATGTCGGGTTTCATCAATTATTTGAGCAAAAAGAGCGGGCAGGGCAACGGCAAGGCCGCGGTGTTTCCGGGCTTTGTGAATCCCGGCGACATGCGCGAGATACGGCGCATGGCGAAGCTGATGAATACGCCGATCACGCTCTTCCCCGACACCGCGGGGGTCATGGACGCGCCGATGACGGGCCATTATGTCATGTACCCAAAAGGGGGCACGACCATTGAGGAGATCGTCGGTCTGGGCGACTGCAAAAAGACGATCGCGCTCGGGGCGCTGACGAGCGAAGCGCCGGCCATCACCTTAGAGCGCAAATGCGGCGTTCCTTACGAGGTCATTCCGCTGCCGATCGGCATTGAGAGTACGGACCTCTTCCTGATGGCGCTCCAAAAGGCGTTCAGCCGCGACATCCCGTATGAACTCGAGGAGGAGCGCGGGCAGCTTGTCGACGTCATTCTCGACGCGCATTTTTATCTGTACGGCAAACGGGTCGCGATATTCGGCGATCCCGATACGGTAATCGGCTTGACGAATCTGGTATTGGAGATGGGTATGATTCCGTCGTATGTGCTGACGGGTACGCCCGGCGACGGTTTCGCCAAAGCGGTGAACAAGCTGCTCGGCGCGTATGATGTCACGGGAAGCCGCGTGAAGAACGCGGGCGATCTTTTCGAGCTCCATCAGTGGATCATGAACGAGCCTGTCGATCTTTTGATCGGCACGAGCTACGGGAAGCAGATCGCGAAGGCGGAGGATATTCCTTTTGTGCGCGCGGGGTTTCCGATCCTCGACCGTTACGCCCATTCGTATTTTCCGATCGTGGGGTATAAGGGGGCGCTGCGCTTGGTGGAGAAGATCACGGAAGCACTCATGGACAGGCAGGATCGCGACGCCGCCGATGAGGATGTGGAGTTGGTGATGTGATGAAAGCTGCGATATTGGAGGAGAGGAAGCGGTCTATTGGGTCGGGCGGCGTTCATGGGCGGGGGATCGACTGCGATATGAACAGCGTTTCCGGTTCTGTCAGTCAGCGTGCTTGCGTGTACTGCGGCGCGCGCGTTGTGCTCAATCCGATCACGGACGCCTTTCATATTGTACACGGCCCCATCGGCTGCGCGAGCTATACTTGGGATATCCGCGGCAGTTTGACGAGCGGGAGCGAGCTGTACCGCAACAGTTTTTCGACGGACCTTCAGGAGCGGGATATCGTGTTCGGCGGCGCGAAGAAGCTCACGGCGGCGATCGCGGAGATCATGGAGAAGCATGCGCCGAAGCTCATCTTCGTCTACGCGACCTGTATCGTCGGCGTGATCGGGGATGATGTGGACGCGGTCTGCCGTGACGCGGAAAGGATCTACGGCGTCCGCTGTATTCCCGTCAAATCGCCCGGATTTTCGGGTAACAAATCCTTTGGCTACAAGATGGCATGCAACGCCATTATGGAATTGATATCGAGGCACAAGACGCAAAAAAAGGTCGGCGGCGTGAACATCCTCGGCGATTACAACCTCGCCGGCGAGATGTGGATTATTGAAAATTATTTAAAGGAAATCGGCATCCCTGTGCTTGCGACCATCACGGGGGACGCGTCCTATGAAACGCTGATCAAAGCGCCGGCGGCGAGCCTGAATATCGTGCAGTGCGCGGGCTCGATGGTCTATCTCGCGAGCCGCATGGAGGAGGAGATGGGCATTCCGTATGAACGGGTCAGCTTCTTCGGCATAGAGGATACGGCGGATTCGCTGCTGCGCGTCGCGGCGTTGGTCGGGGGCGCGGAAACCGTGCGGCGGGCGCGGGCGCTCACGGAACGCGGGGCGCGGGAAATCCTGCCGGCGACGGAAGCCTACCGGCCCTATCTGGAGGGCAAGAAAGCGGCGATCTATGTCGGGGGCGGGTTCAAGGCCATCTCGCTCATTCGGCAGTTTGACGCGATGGGAATCGAAACCGTGGTGGTCGGCACGCAGACGGGACGGCCCGAGGACTACGAGGTCATCGGGGGGCTCGTCGGCGAAAACTGCGTGATTCTCGACGACGCGAATCCGACGGAGCTCGAAACGTTCATGAAGCTCAAGGGGGCGGATATTTTGGTCGGCGGCGTGAAAGAGCGGCCGCTCGCGTACAAATTGGGCGTGGCGTTTTGCGATCACAACCACGAACGCAAACACGCGCTGGCGGGCTACGAGGGCGTCGTCAATTTCACAAAGGAGATTCATCGCTCAATCAACAACCCGGTGTGGGGATATATTACCCCTGCAATTGCCCCTGTGACCCCTGTAACTGAATCGGAAAGGTTCTGAAGCCGCATGGAGAAAAATTTCGTAAATTTGAATACAAATCCGTGCAAGATGTGTATGCCGATGGGCAGTATCAGCGCGTTCTGCGGAATCAAAAAGTGCATGACGATTCTGCACGGCTCGCAGGGCTGCGCGACGTATATCCGCCGCCATATGGCGACGCATTACAACGAGCCGGTGGACATTGCGTCCTCGTCCCTGACGGAGGAAGGCGCGGTGTTCGGCGGGGAAAAGAATCTGATGAAGGGGCTCGGCAATCTCATTCGCCTTTACGACCCGGACGTGATCGGGGTGTCGACGACATGCTTGGCCGAAACGATCGGCGAGGATACGGCGGGGATCGTCGAGCGCTACGCGGAGGAACATCCGGAGTTGCGCGCGAAGATCATCACGGTCGCGTCGGCGGGGTATTCGGGCACGCAGTTTGAGGGATTTTTCCGGACGCTGCGCGCGCTCGTTGAGCAGACGGAGATGGACGCCGCGCCGAACGGGAAGGTCAATATCATCACGGGGATGATTTCCCCGGCCGATATGCGAATCCTGAAGGCGCTGACCCGCTCGATGGGGATTGACGCAATCTTTTTGCCGGACCTTTCGGAGAATCTCGACGGCGTACACAAGGAAGTATACGAACGTCTGCCGATGGAGGGGACTTCACTCGATGAGATCGCGAAGATGGCCGGGGCGAAATGCACGATTGAGATTTCCTCCTTTGTTGACCCCGCGTATTCGCCGGGGCAGTATCTTTCGGACACATACGGGGTGCCCTTGTATCGGACGGCGCTGCCGGTCGGACTGCGCGATACGGACCGTTTGGCCGCCTTGCTTTCCGACAGCGGCATCGGCGGCGGGACGATCCCTGCGGAAATCGAAAAAGCGCGCGGGCGGGCCCTTGACGCGATGGTGGATTCCCACAAATACAACGCGCAGGTGCGCGCGGCGGTATTCGGCGAACCGGACTTCGTTTTTTCCGTCTGCCGTCTGCTCGCCGAAAACGGCGCGCTGCCCTTGATCGCCGCGACGGGTTCGGTTTGCGCGGGGTTTCGGGACCGGGTCGCTTTGGAGCTTGCGGGGCTGTCGGACTTTCATCTCGCGGAGAGCCCTGTGATTCTCGATGAGAGCGATTTTGCGGAGATCGAAGCCTACGCGAAAAAATCAAAGGTCAATGTCCTGATCGGCAGCTCGGACGGACGGCGGATCGCGGAGGAAACCGGGATACCGCTCGTGCGCTGCGCCTTTCCCGTGCATGATTATGTTGGCGGGCAGCGTATCCGTACCCTCGGATATGAGGGCGGGCTCATGCTGCTCGACCAAATCACGAACGCGGTCATCTCCGGCGTCGAAAACAGCTTCCGCGGCGAGCTTTACAAAAGTTATTTTTCGGCAGGTTCTCCGGAAGCGCCGCGGCCGGGAATCGGCGAAAAGAAGGAGCATCCGTGTTTCGGGGATTCCGGCGGCAAGGCCGCGCGCATCCATTTGCCGGTCGCGCCGCGCTGCAACATCAAATGCAACTATTGCGTACGCAACTATGATTGTCCCAATGAGAGCCGGCCCGGTGTGTCGAGCGGCATTCTGACGCCGCGGGCGGCGCTTGCGCGGTATCTTCGGGCGAAAGGGGAAATCGCGCATTTGAACGTGGTCGGCATCGCGGGTCCGGGGGACGCGTTGGCGGACGCGGACCGGACGCTCGAAACGCTGCGGCTGATTCGGGCAGCGGATCCCGATGTGATGTTTTGCCTTTCCACAAACGGGCTTCTTTTGCCCTACTATATCGACGCGCTCGCGGAGGTCGGGCTGACGCATTTGACGGTAACGGTCAACGCGACGGATCCGAAGATCGGCGCGCAAATCTACGAATATGTCGAGCAGGACGGCGTGAAGTACGCGGGCGAGTCCGGCGCGGCCATGTTACTGGCGAATCAGTTGGCCGGGATCGCGCGGGCGAAGGTGCTCGGCATCATCGTGAAAGCGAATATCGTTATGCTGAAAGGGGTCAATGACGCGCATATCCCCGAGGCGGCGCGCAGGGTCAAAGCGGCCGGGTGCGCGCTTGTGAATATTATGCAAATGATCCCGGTGCGGGGAAGCGCGTTTGAACACCTCGGATCGGCGAGCGACGAGGAGATATCGGCGATTCGGCGGCGCTGTGAGGAAATCCTGCCGCAGATGTACCACTGCCGCCGGTGCCGCGCGGACGCGGCGGGCGCATTGGA
>JAITNA010000174.1 GCA_031290715.1 Eubacteriales Family XIII. Incertae Sedis bacterium
GACGAACCGGCAGAGGGCATGGACGAGCGGGAAACGAAGATGGCCCTTGAAATCTTCCGCGTGCTCGCGCACCGGGAACAGCGCTGCGTGATCCTCATGACAAGGACGCGCGAAGCCGCAAGCGCAGCGGATGAGATATGGGGGCTGAACAAAGGCATCCTGACCTTCGTGAAAGAAAACGCAGATTTTTGAAAAATTGGTTTTTCAAATAATCTTTCCCCGTGCCCGCGCTTCGAGTTGCCGCCGGATCATTTTGGTGTATTTCATATCGTATCCGTGCGCGTCGGCGTAGGCTGCGGGATTGGCGTAGATGGCTTCGATCTCCGGCGGCCGCCCCGCGCGGTCGTCGAGAAGCATACTGGGCGCGTAGGGCGGCATCGCGTCGGTCAGCGCAATCATTTCCTCCGCAAAGCTGTGCGGTATGACGATACCGCAGGCCCGCCCCGCGTCGAGGATTTCTTCCATCACGGACAAGGCGAGGGCGCGCAGGGATGGGTCGCCCATGATCCCGTCTGTTTCGCGGCCCGTGAGGACGCAGAGCCCGTTGAACGGGACATTCCAGACCAATTTGCGCCAGCGCGCGAGCGTCAAATCCCCGAGCGCTTCGGTTTTTACGCCCGCCGATTCAAACAGCGCCGCGAGTTCAGACAGGCCGAGTCCGGGCGCCGGACCGTTCCCGAGCTTGGCGCCGCCCGCCTTGCCCTCAGGCGCCGGACCGCCTCCCGCCTTGCCCGCACTTGCCGTTTCCGCTTCAGCCCGCAGCGGCGCAATCGAGATTTTGCCATAGGCCGTATGCCGGATATGCCCCGCCCCCTCGCGAAACGCGCAGATAAAGCAGAGCCCCGCAAAAATACGCGCCGCCGGATAGCGTTCCGCCAGCCGCCGCTCATACCCAAACCCGTTTTGCAATAATAAGATTGCGCCTCCGTCTTTCAATACGGGGCCGAGTGTGGGAAAGATGCGTTCGTTGGCGGTGGTTTTCACGGAGACGCAGACCAGATCGCAGGGCGGCATTTCCCGAATATCCTTGTAAATGTGCGGGTTCGCAATCGAAAAATCCCCGTCGCAGCTGTCGACCGCGAGGCCGTTCGCTTTCACCGCGTCGTACTCGGTATGCAGAAGAAAATGTACGCGGCGGCCGGCATGCGCAAGCCGCGCGCCGTAATACCCGCCGACCGCGCCCGTCCCGATGATGGCAATATCCAAACTACAGAACCGCGGCGATGCGTTCAAGCGCCTTCGCCAGAATGCCGCGGGGGCAGGCGGCGTTGACGCGCATGAATCCCGAGCCGCCGGCGCCGAAGGTATAGCCGCCGCTGAGCCAGACGTGCGCTTTCTCATTCAGCAGATGATCAAGCGCGGTACCTGTGAGCCCCGTTGCGCGGAAGTCGAGCCACGCGAGATAGGTCCCCTCGGGTTTGCGATAGCCGACGAGCGGGCCGGATTCCGCTGCGCCCGCGGCCGCCCCCCCGCCCGGTTTTCGCGGTAATTCCGCCGCCCACGCCGCAATCAGATCCATATTCCCCTCCAGATAGACAAGGAGCTCGTCAAGCCACCCGGCGCCGCCCTCATAGGCGGCCTTTGCCGCGACCAAGCCCATCACAGGAAGCTGCGACAGACCCGCGGCTTGATATTCCTTCCGAAAAGCGCGGCGCAGCTTCTCGTTTTTAATGAAAATATTGGAGGCTTGAAGCCCCGCGAGATTGAACGTTTTGGACGGCGCCGTGCAAGTAACGCTAATCTCCGCGAGCTCGTCCGTCAGCCCCGCGAAGACAAGGTGGGACCGCCCCGCGAAGACAAAGTCCTGATGGATTTCGTCGGCGACGACCGTGACGCCGTAACGCAGGCAGATTTCGCCCATTTGAAGGAGTTCGCTTTCCCGCCATACGCGCCCGACAGGGTTGTGCGGATTGCAGAGGATGAAAAGCTTTACGTTGTGCGCCGCAATCTTCCGCTCAAAATCGTCAAAATCAATATAGTACGCGCCGTACGCGGCATCCGACTTGTCCTCATTCCGCACGAGTTCGTTAATAACGAGTTTGCGGCCGGTGTCGGCTACTGCGCCCGCAAAGGGATAATATACGGGCTGCTGCACAAGGACCGCGTCGCCCGGCTCCGTCAAAGCGCGGACCAAAAGGTAAAGCGCGACGACGACCCCCGGTGTTTGGACCAACCATTCCCGCCGCGGCTCCCACGAAAAACGCGAGGAGAACCAGGCGCGGAGCGTGTCAAAATACGACGAATCCGCTTCGGAATAGCCGAAGATGCCGTGCGCGACCTGCTGCTCAAGGGCGCGGACGACGCAGGGGGGCGTCCGGAAATCCATGTCCGCAACCCAGAGGGGCAGCGTATCGTCCGGCTTGCCGCGCCCCGAAAAATTGTACTTTAAGGAAAGCGTGTTCCCCCGGTCGATTACTTCATCAAAATTATATTTCGTCATCATTCAGCGCCTGCGCGAGGTCCGCGATGAGGTCGTCCGCGGATTCTATGCCGACCGACAGGCGCAGCAGCCGGTCGTCGATGC
>JAITNA010000073.1 GCA_031290715.1 Eubacteriales Family XIII. Incertae Sedis bacterium
CTGTGGGACAAGCCGCCGTAGCCCTGGCCTTCCACCGCAAGCAGATTGCCGACGACGCCCACATCCGCGACCGTCGTGTACTTCAGGACCTGCGTCTTGCCGGTTTCGACGTCAACCTCGGCCAAGCAGGTATTCACCGCGTACATATAGGTCGGATTTTTCTCGCCCTCGCCCGTATTGGGGTCGAGCCCCGGAGGAAGGCCGATGTTGAATTGGTCATAATGGCCGATATACTTGGTCGGAATGCCCGCCGCCGCCATCTCATCGTACGTGCGGTAGGTCCCGTCCGTTTTGCGCATGGCGTCCATGAGTTTGTTCGCGCCGTCGATGGTCGCGTTGCCGCCCATGTAGTGGGAACGGCTCGCCGCCGCCAGGCCCGAGTCGGGGCATTTGACGCTGTCGTTCATGACAAGCCGCACATCCTCCGCCTTCACGCCGAGCGGCGCAAGCGCCTTGACCGTATGCGTCAGCGCGCCGATGTCGCCGCCCTGCCCGACGTCCTCCCACGTATTGTATTGCGTGATGGTCCCGTCCGGATTCAGCTCGACGGCGATCTCGGATTGGTCAAAACAGCCGATCGTGATGATGAAGCCGCCCATGCTGAGCCCGACGCCCACATGCCGCCCCTCCCGCTTCGCCGCTTCCGCTTCCGTTTTGTATCGGTCGTAGACAGGCTTGATCTTTTCAAGCATGGCAGGATAATAATAATCGTGGTAGGGGCGGCTGTTGATGGTGAGATCGCCCGGACGCGCCGCGTTTTTGTAACGGAATTCCCATGGGTCAAGCCCCGCTTTTTCTGCGACCATATCCACGAGGGCTTCGGTCGCCGTGTAGACCTGCGGCGCTCCGAAACCGCGGTAGGCCGCGTTGAAAGCATGGTTGGACGAACCGCCTCGGGCCAGCGCCTTGATATTGGGAATGTTGTATCCGTGAAAGCCTACAGACACAAGATTATTAAAAATTTTGCTCCCGACGACCGCGTATGCGCCGTGGTCAAGCCCAATGTCGTACTCTGCCGCGACGATTTTGCCGTCCTTGTCCGCGGCAATACGGCCGTTCGTATACGTAGCGGAACGTTTGCCCGACATATGGTTGAACTCGTCGTAGGCCAGCGTCATGGTACAAGGCCGATCAAGGATCTGCACAGCCGCCCCGACCAAGGCGTAGGTACTCGCGCATACAGAGTAGCCGAAAGACCCGCCCGTCGGATTCATGATGATACGAATATCCTCGTCCTTCAGGCCGAGCCCGAGCGCGAGGGCCTCCACATTTTCACCGATGGACTGGGATTTGCACTGGATCGTCAGCTTCCCGTCCGGGCCGTAGTAGCCCTGCACTGCATCGGGTTCGATGGGCAGGTGCGGTTCGTGCTGTGAATGGAAGCTGCCCTCCGCGATAAAAAGATCATCCTCTTCTTCAAAAATATCAAGCGTATCGCGGCCTTTGTAGACGGGCTGCGAGAGGTAGAAATTGGGTACGCCCTTGTGGAGCTGAATCGCGTTGGGCATGAACGATTCCAGAATGGAACGATACGCCGGAAGCTCTTCAAACTCCGTTTTGACAAGCTTCGCCGCCGCGCGCGCGGCCTGTTCGGATTCCGCCGCCACAAGCGCCACTACATCGCCGCGCATGTTGACGACATCGCCGCAGATAATCGGAAATTCCGTCAGGCCTGTTCCCTTTTGCCGCGGGATAACAGCCGGGGACTCGATGTTGTTGGGGCTTTTGATGTCGCTTGCTACGATGACCTTGACGACGCCGGGCGCTTTTTCCGCTTCGGAGATGTCGATGTTTTTGATCTTCGCGTGAAGTACCCCGCTGAGGACAGGTACAAGGTGTACGGTGCCGCCGGGCATTTGGTATTTGATGTCGTCGCCGTAGTCCGTCAGGCCGGTGACCTTGCCGAGGGCCGACGGACGCGGGCGGCGGCTGCCATAGATATCCTTTTCCGCGCCGGTATCATAGGTGATGTCAGCCATGGTTTTCTCGCCGCGCAGGACGGCCGCCGCCGCCATCACCGCGTCTACAATGGGTTTGTACCCGGTGCATCGGCAGACATTTTTGTGCGCCTTGAACCAGTCGCGGACCTCTTCCCGGCCGGGCGACGGATTTTCTTTGAGCAGGGCAAAGGCCGATACGATGAAGCTCGGCGTGCAAAATCCGCACTGAACCCCGCCGTAGGTGATCCATGCCTGTTGCAGCGGGTGCAGATAGTTTGGCGCGCCGATGCCTTCAATCGTTGTGATTTCGCTGAAATCCCCGACACTATCGATCTTGCGGTTGCAGCTTCTGACCGCTTCGCCGTTCAGGATCACCGTGCAAGCGCCGCAGACACCGATGCCGCAGCCGACCTTGACGCCCGTCAGGCCAAGCCGCCGAAGCGCGCCCGCCAACGTATCCTTTTCCGGATCGGCGACGATGAAGCGTTCGACGCCGTTGATGATGAAATTCCTTCTTTCCAGACTCATTTTTCTCTTCTCCTCTCCGCATTCACATTCTCTTTCTCACTCACATTTCTCTTTTCAGCGCGTCAAAAATCGATGTCCTTCCCTTCGTAAATGTATTGCAGGACCTTTCGCATGGCGGGGATGTCGATGTCCCGCGGATTGCTCATGACCAAGGAATCTGTCATGGCGTTTTCGGCAATCGCATCCGCCTTTTCGTTCCATTCCCCCTCGGGAATGCCGAACTCCCGGAGGTTCGCGGGGATGCCGAGCGCCTTGTTCAGGGCGCGGATTTTGGCGATGTAGTCGTCTATGAGCTCGTCATCCGTCTGTCCGGCCGCGCCGGCATAGGCCGCGAGCTGCCCATAGCGCTTTTTCGTATCCGGGTCTTTCGCGTTGTACTGAATCACATAAGGCAGATAGATGCCGTTCGCTTCCCCGTGCGGGATATGGCCGCCGTCAAACATCGCTCCGGTCTTGTGCGCCATGGCATGTGAAATCCCGAGCATGGCGCTGCTGAACGCGATGCCGGCAAGGCATTGCGCGTAGTGCATCTCCTCTTTTGCGTTCTTGTCGCCGCCGAAGGCATCAAGAAGGTTGGCCAACACGGTTTTGGCGGCCGCGAGCGAGTAGGGCGCCGAGAAGGGGCTGCTGAATTTGGCGACGAAAGATTCGGTGGCGTGCGTCAGCGCGTCGATGCCCGTGAAGGCCGTAAGCGACTGCGGCATGGTGTCGGCGACATCCGGATCGAGAATGGCAATATCCGGAATAATCTCAAAACCGGCGATCCCAAATTTGATACCGGTGGCATAATCGCAGACGACACTGGCGTTTGTGACTTCGCTGGCCGTCCCCGAGGTGGTCGGGATCGCGATGAAGCGCGCCTTGTTCCGAAGCGGCGGCATGTTGAACGGATTGATATCGTAGATGTCCGCGTCCGGATGTTCGTACAGCAGCCACATGGCTTTCGACGCGTCGATGGGGGAACCGCCGCCGATGGGAATGATCCAGTCGGGAGCGAATTCGGCCATCACGGCCGCCCCTTTGCGGATCGTTTCGACCGAGGGGTCGGCTTCAACCCCGTCAAAAAGCCGCGTTTCGATGCCGGCTTCCTTCAGATATTCAAAAGCCCGATCCAACACCCCGGAGCGTTTTACCGATCCGCCCCCAACGACGACCAAGGCTTTTTTGCCCTGAATCGTTTTCAGCGTGTCCAAAGACCCGCGTCCGAAATAGATATCGCGTGGAACTGTGATTCTTGCCATATTCAGCACCTCCCATGACCGAATAATATAAAATATATAGATATAGATATGGATAAGATATAAGCTCTTCTCTTCTTATGCGCCGCCTCTTCTTATACGCCGCCGCCCCAAGCCGTGCCGAGGCTCGATGTGGACGCGCCGCAGGGGTCTACCACACACGCGCCGCCGTCCAAAACGATCTGCGAGCCCGTCATGTAAGACGACTCGTCGCTTGCGAGATATACGGCGGCGGGGCTGATTTCATCAGGCTCGCAGACCCGCGGGAGCGGGCAAAATCTTGTCAGGAGCCCAAGCGCCCCGTCTACGTCCGTATTCTGCGCGGCGGCCAGGGCCTGCATGGAGGTTCTCATCATATTGGTCGCGGTCGCGCCCGGGCAAATGACGTTCGCGCGAATGCCCTTGACGCCATAGTCCAACGCGATGGCGTTTGTCATGCCGATCATCCCGGCCTTTGATGTCGTATAGGCCGGCATCGCGGGGATACAGCGCAGGCCCGCCAAGGAGGAGATGTTGATAATGGAACCCCCGCCCGCCTCGATCATTTTGGGGATGGCATGCCGGCACATAAAGAAAGTGCCGTGGATATTCGTATTGATGACCTTCATCCAACGGTCAATATCGATCTCCGTGACAGTGCCCGGCGGGTCGATGCCCGCGTTATTGACGAGTACGTTGAGTTTCCCAAAAACCTTGACCGTCTTTTCCGCCATAGCCCTAGAATCTTCCAAAATCGAGATGTCCCCGGCGCATACTTCAACGGAACCCGCGGGCAAGGCCGCCGCGAATTCCTCCAAAACCTCTTGGCGGCGCCCCGTAATCACAATCTTCGCGCCCTCCTTCACAAAGGCTCTCGCGATGGCGGCTCCGATCCCAAGGCCGCCTCCCGTGATCAACGCTACCTTTCCTTCTAATCTGCCGCTCATTTCAAATCCCTCCTTCTTCCGCGTCCATATCCTCGTTCCAAAGGTCGTTCCATTCACGGCCGCCGAGGAGGACATTCGCGTTCATTTCGTTGCTCATACGCAGTTCCGAATCGAAAAAGCGCTTTTCCATGTTGTAGTAGAACTCGGAAACGGCGCCCGCCGATTCGCCTTTTTGCTGAATCGCGGTCAATTCCTCATTCGTGGCGATGAGATAGTCCCTCGTAAAGTCGAGGCCGGATTCATCGAACGACATATTCGGCTTGGCGTGTCCGGGGATGATGACATCGGCGCCGAGCGCCCTGATCTTTTCGAGATCGGCGATCCAGTGTTCACGGCCTTTCATGGAAACCTCGCAGGTGAAAGGATGCGCGCCGTTAAAGACGACATCGCTGCAATAGACCGTTTTAATAGAAGGAATCCATACCAATGAATTGTACTTCAGGTCGCCCCAGATCTTCGGCATGACCTCGATCCTGTTCCCGTCAAGATCCAGACAGCCTTCCGTATAAGCTGTGAAATCGATGGGCTGCGCCGGGCAGTTGAGTTCGCCGATTTCGCTCTGCCAGTGATCGAGCTTGGGCAGGAATTGATCGTGAATCACGGGGATGTCGTCCGCAAGCGCGTAAACCGGCACACCGGGGAACGCCGCCGTGAATATGGCCGTGCCGAAATAATGATCCGGGTGCGCGTGCGAGCAGAAAACCGCCTTCAGCTTCTTGCCGGCTTCCAAAATCTCCGCAACCACCCGGTGGGCGTTGGCGAGCGTCCATTGCGAATCGAGGACGACGCATTCCTCCCTGCCCATGACGATAACGGAAGAAACCCTGAATCCGGTATCCTTCGAGATACACGTCAGCGTCCGCAGCTTGCCCTCGCCGTGGTCATTTCTTCTGATTTCCAAGTGGAACCTCCTTTCAACAAACAAGCAAATAACCGAACACGTTCAGTTTAGCATTCTGGTGTACGATGTCAAGTGCCTGATTTGTCGGACGGCGGACGCCCGTATAGGGCCGAATAAAAGGTTTTCCTCGGTCTGTTTTGGCAGCATCTCAACCAAAAAAGCCCACCGGATCGCAGGCGCAGGATTGTGTTTTTGAAAGCGGCTTTTGATTTGATAAAAAATTCAAAAGTCGCGCCTGTTATCGAACCGCAGGAAATGCCCGGCAATGAATATTACCGGTTCTATGGAAAAACCAAGGACGGTGCGGTATTTTGTGTTCAGGTGATGAAAGATAAAAAATCAAACAGATATTTTATGTCCTGCTTCCCGACAAAATAAAAAAAGAAAAGGCCCGCTACAGTGGTGCTCGAGGACAACCCGCCGACCATTTCTTTTCCGCAGATAAGCATTGCTTATCTAAGTTCCATTGTAGCAAAGAAAATTAATTTGTCAATGCCCTCCTGCGCCGGACGGCGAGGGGGATTCTGCCGTCTTCTGCTTCTTCTGCCGACTTCTGCCGACTTGCGTAAAATCCTGATAAATAAATTGCATTCGCGGGGGACATCTACTATAATCTTCTTTGGGCTGAATTGCCTACAGAGAATGTATGGGTAACGATGGAGGAAAAAAATGGTATTTGAAAAGATCAAGCAGATTATCGCGGACAAGATTCAAGTGGACGAAGAGAAGATCACGCCGGAAACCAGTCTGATGAAAGACCTGGAAGCGGATTCGCTCGACGCCGTTGAGATCATCATGGGGATTGAAGAGGAATTTGATATCGAGATTCCCGACGAGGCCGCCGAGGGCTTTCAGAATGTCGGCGATATTGTCAAATTTGTAGAATCAAAGGTCGAGTAGTACGCCGATATGGCCGCGAGGGGTTCGGGCGGCGCCCGGGCCCTGTTTACGGCAAAAAGAAAGCCGCCCTGAGCATATGCTCAAGGCGGTTCTCATGTATTCCTGAACGGCGCGGCCGCCGGCCGCCCCGCAGGCTGTTATGCTTCCTTGGGTGCGCCGATGGGGCAGACGGAAGCACAAGCGCCGCAGTCAATGCACGTGTCGGCGTCAATGGAGTAAAGATCTCCTTCACTGATCGCGTCGACAGGGCATTCGGAAACGCAAGCGCCGCAGGCGATGCACGAGTCATCAATAACGTAGGCCATAACCAAACCTCCTTTTGTGATAAAATATCTCGTGAGCATTATAACAAACAGATATTAAATAGTAAATGAAAAATATTGAAAAAAATTATGAGCACAATGTGTCTATTCAGGGGTAGCTAAATACTGTCATTCCCGCGAATGCGGGAATCCAGAGTATGGCTACGGTAGACGACCACGGTAGACGACCACGCGCTGAAGCGCTGTCGTCCTCGATGTGCGAGGTACGACGGAGCTAAAGCTCCTGTACCTCTGCCAATCACTGGATTCCCGGTTCGCTTCGCGCCCGGGAATGA
>JAITNA010000214.1 GCA_031290715.1 Eubacteriales Family XIII. Incertae Sedis bacterium
ATCACGCGACCGGGCCTGCGCAAGAAAGGCGTGTCGAAAGAGAAATGCGGCGAGCCGATCGTTCAAATGGGGCTTTTCATCGACGACAACGGTATTCCGATTGCCTACCGGTTGTTCCCCGGAAACAACACCGACCGGACAACCCTTCGCCCGGCGCTCGAAAAAAGTATGGACCGGATGAATTTCGGCAGGGTGATCGTCATCGCGGATGGCGGGCTTAACAGCGGACCCAACATCGCCCGCATATTATCAAAGGGCAACGGCTACATTGTGTCCAAAAGCACGAAAAAGAGCGACAAGAACGTCAAAGCGTGGATGCTTGACGAAATCGGGTACGAATGGAACGCGAAGAACACTTTTAAGGTGAAGTCGATGATCCGCAATCGGAAGATCAAGGACGCAGAGGGCAAAACGGTTGAAATAACAGAAAAACTCGTTTGCTATTGGAGCAAGAAACATTATGACCGCGAAGTCAAAGAGAACGCGAAGTTTATCGAATACCTTGAATCCGTCATAAAGAACCCGGACAAACTCAAGGAATATTTCAACCTGCTCGGCTACTACACGCTCATGACCTCGGAAACAAAAAAGTCGGATCGGGAGATCATCAATAAATATCACGGCCTCTCGCGTATTGAGGACAGCTTCTGTATAACCAAAAGCGACCTTGAAGGCCGCCCCGTATATGTGCGAACGCCCGAACATATCAACGCGCATTTTCTCATCTGCTTCATAGCATTGACAATAATCCGTCTGATCCAATACAGGATTCTTAAATCCCAAGGCAAGGACACTCTTAACGAGGACGGGTGGGAATCCGGCGTCACGGCGGATGGAATCAAGGAGGCGCTCGGTTCTTTTCAAGCCGACGCATTGCCCGGCGGCTATTACCGACTGACAAGGCCGAATGCAGACATGAGGCTGATACTCGAAAGCATGGGCGTGGATGCCGACTTTCGCATCCCAACCGCGACAGATTTACGAAAACTGAAAAAGGGTGTGGACGAAACCGGAATGCGCTGATTTTATATGTCTACAAAAATATATCTCAAAAAATGCCCCTATCCCTTGCAATCGCGACGATACGCCGGTTCTATACTGTCAAAAACGGGATTATACCACAAAAAACACAAATAGTTCCTGATAAATTTTCATATACCTTATGTGAATTATATTATATAATATATATAGGTTATAGGAATAGTGCTTGATCGGTGGGTGGGGGTAAGTACCGCTTGGCGGTTGGAAGGACGCGGAAAATGAGGATTTCGGTAAAAGGGCGTTACGCGCTGGCGGCGGTCATCGTAATTGCGGACAGGCAATCCAGTGAACTCAACGTGACGGTTGGCAGCATATCAGAGGAACTGGGAATATCGAAGATATATCTGGAGCAAGTCTTTGCCCAGTTGAAAAAGGTCGGGGTACTCGTGTCGACCAAGGGCCCCAAGGGCGGCTATCAATTCGCGCGCCCCACGGGGAGCATTACCGCGTGGGATGTGCTTTCCGCATTGGAAACCGGGCTTGGCGAGCAGACGGAGGAAACGGTGGGGCGCAGCGACCCCGGCATCGAGATGGCGCTCAAAGAGAAGGTATTCGACGCGATCGACAAGAATCTTTCCGAAACGCTGTCGGCAATCACTGTGCAAGACCTTTGCGATTATGCGCAGAATCAGCGCGCGGAACAGTCTTTCATGTTCGGCCTGTAAATAGGTATCCCGCTTAGCGCTGCGCTGAAATAATACTTGCTAAAACGGGTACAACGTTTTACTATTTACATATTGCTCCGATTCCTGTTATATTGGGTGGAAGGGTAATGTATGGATTAATGTATGGATATTCGGCCCGCGGAGCCGTCGTTTGAATCGCGGCTGCCGGGAGAAGTTGGGTGAGAGAGAAAAAACATATGGGTGCAGCGGACAGCAAATATATCAATCTGGCCGAGGGATTGCCGAGGACAGCGAACAATGAAGGTTTGTACAAGAAACTCGCCGCCAAGTTTGAGGCGAGCGTCGACCTTGACGCCTTTGACGCGGCGGTTTCCGGCGGCGACTGGGAACGGGCCGGGGAGATCGTACACGCGGCGAAAGGCGTCGCGGGCAATCTCGCTTTGGCGGCGTTCTACGACGACAGCATTGTGCTTATGGATGAGCTGCGGGGCGGGAATGCGCCGCAACAGGAAAACATCGACGCGTTTCGGGAATCCTATAAAGAAACAATCCGCGCGATCAACACTTATTTGGAGTAGAGAGCAATAGCAATTCTAATAGTTGTTATTAGACATGGGCGATTATTTGCCGAAGGTCGGCGTTTTCAGGCGAGTTCTGATGCGTAGGCGTACTCTGCGTACGTCGAAGCGGCAGGTTTCGCCGGAAAGCGCCGAGATTCGGCAAATAGGCGCCTATGTCAATACCCGCCGCCGAGATATTGCAAAAGCTCCGCCTTATTATTGACGGCTTTTTCCGCTGTTTCTTTTGTGATTCGCCCCTGCCGCACGAGATTGGCCAGATCGCTCGCCAATGTGTGCATGCCGACCTGCGCGCTTGACTGCATGGTCGACCCTAATTGGTGATATTTTCCCTCGCGGATGAGGTTGAGTACGGCATCCGTCCCGATGAGGATTTCCGTCGCGACGGTGCGGCCGCTCATATCGGCCAACGGCGCCAGTGTCTGCGTCACGACGCCGCGAAGGACGCCCGAAAGCTGCGAGCGGATCATGCCCTGACTGTGCGAGGGGTAGACATCGACGATACGGTCGAGCGTTTGCGCCGCCCCCGTCGTATGCAGGGTAGAGAATACCAAATGCCCCGTTTCCGCGGCGGTCACAGCCGCCGAAATCGTTTCAAAGTCGCGCATTTCGCCGACGAGGATGACGTCGGGGTCCTCGCGCATGGCGGAGCGGAGCGCGTCCGCGAAGGACGGCACGTCGCGGTGCAGTTCCCGCTGATGGACAAGGCAATTCTTGCTTTGGTGTATATACTCAATCGGATCTTCAACCGTGATAATATGAGCCTTGCGATGTACGTTAATGTAATCAATCATTGCCGCGAGCGTCGTCGACTTGCCGGAGCCGGTCGGCCCCGTGACGAGTACGATACCCCGCGGCTGTTCCGCGAGGATACGCAGCGCGTCCGGCAGCCGCAAATCCTCCAATGTCGGAATGTCGTCGCGCAGGATACGGACGGCCGCCGCCAGTTCGTTTTGCTGACGGTAGACGTTGACCCTGTAACGCAGCCCCTCCTCGCCCTCAAAGCTGAAATCGAGATCGCGCCCGGCCGATAGGTCCTCCCGCTGCGGTTCATTCAGCATCGAGAGGATGGCCGCGCGATAGCTGTCCTTGCCGCCGCGAAACGGCCCGATGAACAGGTCCCCAAGCCGGCGAAAGGTCGGCGGCTGGTGCGACGTGATGTGCAGATCCGAGCAATCGTTATCGCGCGCGTACCTCACGAGTGCGGCGATTTCGATCGGCATATCCGCCGCGGCTTCGTTCGGATTTTCGTATGTATTCTCCATCGTTTTCTCCCTTTGCGCTTTGTCAGCCGAAAAAAATTATAGCCAAATTTGCCCGCTTTATTCTAATCTACGGTTTCGCCGATTTTCAGAAATTCTTCCATACTGGTGATACCTTCCGCGGTGATCGCCTTGGCGCGTTCCCGCAGCGTGGACATGCCGATTTCCTTCCGCGCGTAATCATAGAGCTGCGACATCGGCATATCCTCCGCGATCATGCGCTGCATTTTCTTGTCGATACGCACGATTTCATGAATCGCGATCCGGCCCCGGTAGCCGGTCTGATTGCAGACGTGACAGCCTTTCCCGCGCCGCAGCGTGGGGATGTTCTCCCGCGTATCGCGCAGCGTGAGCAGTTCGATATCGCTTGCCGCGTATTCCTCCATGCAATGCGGGCAAATCTTGCGGATCAGGCGCTGCGCGACAAGGCCGACGACCGAATTCCCGACGAGATAAGGCGGTACGCCCATATCCTCCAGACGGACGATAGACGTCAGCGCGTCGTTTGTATGCAGCGTCGAGATGACCAAATGTCCCGTAATGGCGGCACTGACCGAGATCGACGCCGTTTCCGCGTCGCGCGTTTCGCCGACCATGATAATGTCCGGATCCTGGCGCAGGAGCGAGCGCAGGCCCGCTTGAAAGGTCAGCCCCGCCATCGTATTGACCTGCACCTGATTGATTCCGTCGAGGTTTTTTTCCACCGGGTCCTCAATCGAAGAAATGTTGATTTGTTTCTGCTTGAACTTCTCCAGCGCCATGTACATTGTCGTCGTCTTGCCGGAGCCGGTCGGCCCCGTGATGTAGATGATCCCGTTCGGACTGGCGAGGATGTCGATGAACTTCTCGTAATCCTCGTCGATCATGCCGAAGTGGTTGGCGTGATCGATCGCCGTATTGGTCGACAGAAACCGCAGCACCGCCTTCTCCCCGTAGACCGTCGGAATGACGGAAATACGCACATTGAGGTCGATGCCGCTCATATTGACGCGAAAATGCCCGTCCTGCGGCAGGCGCTTCTCCGCGATGTCGAGGTTGCTCATGATCTTGAGCCTTACAATCAGCGCGGGATGGATGTTTTTCGGCACATCCGCGTAGTCGACGAGCGCGCCGTCGACCCGCATACGGACCTTGCTTTGCGTATCAAAAGGCTCCAGGTGCAAATCGGACGCGCCGTTGTTGTAGGCGCGCAGCATCAGGCTGTTCAGCAGATTGACGACAGGCGTCGAGTCGTCGCCGAATTCGACGGTATTGATCTCCTCGATTTCCGGGAACAGGGCGGCCATCTGCGTGTCCACCTTGTTGACCGCTTCACGGGCTTCCACCTCTGAATAATAATGATGAATCGCGTTTTGAATGTCGGATTTTTCGCCGATGATGAGATTTGCCGGCATTTGCGCGAGCCTTTGTATCTCCTCAACCGCGTAGAAATCGAGCGGGTCGTTGATCACAAGATTGAGCTGGCCGCCGTCCTCGCCGATGGCAATCGCGCTGTATTTCTCCGCGACGGAGCGCGGGATTTTCGCAACCGCCGCGGTATCGATCCGCGCGGTTTCGAGTTTGATACGCGGTAGGCCGAGTTTGTGCGCAAGCGCTTCAAGGACCTCTTTCTCGGTCACAAAACCGAGCGCGATCACCGCCTGTCCGAGCCGGATGTTGTTCTGTTTCTGGTAAGCCAGCGCCTTCTCGATCTGATCGTCGCTGACATAGCCGTACTCTTTCAGGAGATCGCCAATCCTGATTTGCTTGATATCCGCCATATTTCTCTCCTACGATAAACGTACCCTAATTCGCTTGTGCGGATGCGCCCTCTATGAACACATAAAGCTTAATTTGCAAATTGACATAGCCGGGCGTGTATTCCTGTTTCACGCCGCTTCCCGCAAGACCCAAATTGCCGAGTGAGGATTTGAGCATCGGGTCCGTGAAGTCATACATCGTCACCTCGATTGCGGACATGCCGGCGACCTTTTCGAGGAAAGTGAAAAGGCTGCTCCGGCTGCCGGTTGCGTTGATATCGATCGTATAGACAAAGGATGACACGTTGGCCGCCGCCTCCGACGGCGCGGATGTTTCGCCCCCGGCCGGCGGCAGCGCCGTGTCGTCCGCCGTGCCCGCCGTATCCGTCCCCGCTGTACCCGCCGTATCCGTCGCTCCCGCCGTATCTCCCGCGGTTTCCCCCGCCGTCGCCCGTATGCCCCGCGCGGCCGTCCGCGTCGGCGAGAAAACCTCGCCCGCCGCCTGAGCCGCCGCCGTTCCATCGGCGCCTGTCACAGCGCTCGCCGTCGTCCCGTCCGCGCCCGTCGCGGGCCCTGTCGCGGACCCGGCCGGCGTACCCGCCGCCGTTCCGCCGCCCGCCGCCGGCTCTGCGGGACTGCCGCCCGCGGATGATTCCGTTTGCGGGGGGACCGGGTCGGGAACCAGCGCAACCGGCACATAGACGGGAACCGCTTCCGATTGCAGCGGGACCATGGACAGGCTCGTCGGCGAAAGATTGCATTCAAGCAGCATGCTTGTGATGGTCGCGTCGATCATTTCGGGGTCCATCGGCGTATAAAAGAGCGTCAGGTATTTGTCGTACTTGGCCTTGGCTTCGTCATACTGCTTCTGATAGGCCGGGGTTTGCGCGATCTGATTGCGGTATTCCATTTCCTTCGACTGCAGCGTTTCGAGGTCGGCGGTCAGCGCCGTATAATTTTGCAGCGCGGGATAGGCGACGAAATAACCGAGGGCGCCGAGGACGACGAGGATGACAAGCACGGCAATCATAGTGCGCTCGCGTTTGCTCAGCCGGCCGAACGCGCCGGGTTTCTTGGCGGGCGCTGCGGCCCTATTGTCTTTCAAGACGGCATCCATTACATTATTCCTCTCTATTGATTTCGGGCAGCTCGGGCTGCGGGTGTTTGACCAAACAGGAAACCGAGAAATTGTAAGCCTTTTTCTCAATGGTGGTCGGCGTGATCGTTTCCACCCCGGTTTCGGGGTCGACGTCAACGATCGGCTGCCCGGGGATGGACGTGACGACCTCGGTGTACCCCTGGTACTGCACATCGGAAAAGATTCCGCTCATACGCAGCTGTGTGATGAAAATGGGGACGCCCGTGACCGTATCGCAGGCGGCGTTGAACTGCAGGACGCCCGAGGAGCGGTTGTAGGTCATGCCGGTCAGGGCCACGCGGGTACCCGCAAAGCCGTAGATTTCAGCAAACTGTTCCCCGTTCATGTCCGGATATCCCGAAAGATTGATCAGGACCGACGTCAGCTCTTCCATGGCCGCCGTCATGCGCCGCGCCTGATCCTGCGCCGCAAAGGACGCCTCATACGCCGCCTGGACCGTCGGGTCGTTCAGGTACAGCTCGACCGTTTCCGCCTGCCCCTTGAGCACGTTCATTTCTGTGTAATAGAACGAATAGCCCGCGCCGCAAAGTACGATGATGAGGATTATGACCAAGATCAGTACGCGCCCGCCCGCCTTGCCGGAGGTATCGCCCGCCTTCCGATCCATCGCGAGGATGAGGTTGATGTCCTTTTGTTTGATTGCCCTTGCCATCTCTCTTCCCTCACTTCCTCAGCATCGTGCCGATATTGAGCAGATATTTTCCGGGGGTAAACTCCGCTTGTTTCGCCGCGGCGTTTCCTGTGAGTTTTGTAATGGACGCAAAATCGAGCCCCAGAAGCTGAATGCCGAGATAGCCGAGAGCGGACGCGAGGAGTTCCGTCTGCCGCGGCGTGATTCCGGCAAAATACGCCGCCGAAATCTCCGAATCGGAACGCTGGCTCTTTTGGAATTGCACCATCGCGGAAAGATGGTTTCCGATCTCCGTGTGCCACTCCGGCGTGTTTTCCGCAGTCATCAGGCGGTATTTGTTTGTGATACGGTAACGCCCGTTTTCAAACATGGAGAGAATGAACGCCTTTTCGTCAACCATGGCGAGGATCGAAGTGCCTGTGCGAAGCTGCGGCATGACGGCCGCGGCCCGGATTTTCGCGTTCACGCCGATGTTGATATGTTTCAGATCGAAGCCCGCGCTCACCAACACGCTGCGGTACGTTTCGAGCAGCTCCCTGTTGACCGCTACGGCGAGGATTCTCGCGCCGCCGTTTTCCGCTTTCGGGCTGAGTACCGCGTAGTCGAACACATCGTTTGCCGATTCGTCCCCGGCGGCAGACAGCTCGCGTTTGATGAACTCAAGCATCTTCGCTTCCGCAACAGGGGGCAGGTCCATCACCTTGGAACGAATGCTGTTATTATCGACCACAAGATAAGCCTCTTCCCGAAACAGCCCCAATTGATTGCCGATATCGTGAAAATACCGCGTCATGATATCCTGATCCGTGATGATGCCGTTGATCATGCCCCCCTCGGGCAGCGGATACTCGGCATAGTCGGATATTGTGATGCCGGACGCGCCCGTGCTTCCGATGAGCAGTTTGAGATGTGTGGGCGAACAGTAAAATGATACGCTCATATTTTGGGACTCCCTTTCCTCTGTTAAAGGCCGCCTTCCGCGCCGACATTGCTGTACATCTGGTAGATGGGCAGCATGACGGATATAATAACGACGCCGACGACGCCGGCCATGACGACGATGAGTACAGGCTCAATGAGGGAAACCATACGCTGGCTTGCCATCTCGCTGTCGTAGTCAAACTGGTCGGCGACCGAATCGAGCATCTGCTCGAGCCGCCCGCTTTCCTCCCCGATCATGATGGTCGATTTGAGCTTGTTTTCAAAGCCGTCTACCCCGGCAATGGACTGTGACAAAGTGCGGCCGTTCCCGAGATGATCGATCACCTGCACAAACTGGCTTTCGATATATTTGTTGCCGATGGTGTCGCGCGCGATGTTGAGCGCCTGAATCATCGGAATGCCGCTGACGTAGAGGGACGCGAGCGTCCGCGCGAATCTTGCCGTATAGATCGTCGACAGCAGCTTGCCGATCTTCGGGATACGCAGCTTGAACTTGTCGAGCGCAATGCGCGGCCCCGGCTGCCGGAAGAGATAAATCAATAAAGCGACCAAGATCACGACGCCGACCGCGAGAATCGCCCCGTATGAAGTGAGGAAGCCGCTGATCCCCATGACGATCCGCGTCGGAAGCGGCAGCTCCATCCCCTCAAACATCTCCATGAAGCGCGGGAGGACGAAAGTGAAGATCACCAAAACAACACCGATGATGAGCACCACCAAAATGATGGGGTACATCGTCGCGCTGCGAATCTTTTGATTGAGCCGATGTTCCTTGTCATAGGTTTCGGCCATCTTGAGGGCCGTTACATCCATACGCCCCGTCTGCTCCCCCGCGCGCATCATATTGATGAGCAGCTCCGGGAACGAGCGCCCCCTCATCGACATGGCTTCCGACAGCGTAGAACCCCGCTGCAAATCCTCAATGAGCGAATCGTAGACCTTCTTGACATGCGGCTTGAGGTCGCGCTGCGAAAGAATCATCATCGCGCGAATCAGCGTGATCCCCGAGGAAAGCATCGCGGCAAGCTGCCGGCAGAAATCCGCGATCTCCATCGTCTTGAGCTTGACCTGCGCCGTCCTCGATTCGGTCTGCGCCGATTCCGTCAAAAAAAGGTCTTGGTCGCGCAAGAGCGCGGCAAGCTGTTCCGCGTTCGCGGCCTCAATCCTGCCCTTTTGTTTTGCGCCGTCGATAGCTATCGCTTTATAGCTGTATAAAGGCATAACTCTCCCCTCGAAATAATGATAGCGATAATATTCTAAATAGTAAAGCAATCCGCGGGGAAATACAAGATTTTTCGTCAGATTCGTAAAATCGTAAAATCTGAGTAAAATCTGTACCACTGTCAGCCGTAGAGTGCCACGCGCTGAAGCGCTGCACTCTTGGCAGACGTGGTACGACGGAGCTAAAGCTCCTGTACCACTGTCATTCCCGGGCGCGAAGCGAACCGGGAATCCAGTGCCTACCCATGTCATTCCCGCGGAGGCGGGAATCCAGGTTTTTTAGTTGGCACTGGATCCTCGGGATCGCCCTGCGGGCACCCCAAGGATGACGGACTTCTGTCATTCCCGCGATAATGGTGCTTCTCAAATTCCGCAAGGAATTTGCAAGAAGACCTTATACAACACTTTCTGAAATCTCTGATTTCATGAAAGTGAC
>JAITNA010000250.1 GCA_031290715.1 Eubacteriales Family XIII. Incertae Sedis bacterium
CTATCGCCGGGCCGCGGTGAAATCAAACTCCCCCATTTTGTTCGTCGATATCCCGCTCAGCGTGCCGTCGCTGTTCATACGCCCTTTGATGGAAAAGTGCAGCTGCCCCAACATGATGGTCAGGTCCACCTCGTAGCTGTATTCATTTCCTAAAATTTTACCATTGTACAATTCGCCCTGTTTTCCCGAAAACGAATCGGTCGCGACGCCGGTCAACACATCTCCGGCCGCCTTCAATTCCAAATAGGTATGTTGCTCGCCAAGCGGCGTATCCACAACCATATCCCATTTCCCGCCAAAATAAGCCATCCCTTAAGCCTCCTTGCGTCCCCGCCATTTTCATATCTGACTTCCAAAACACATTCTGCGGATGCCCGAAATAGAACCCGGCCTCGCGCGACTTCGGCGAGGGGATCGTCCCGAGGATCAGCGCCCGCGACGCCCGGTCCCGGATCGGTTCCCAAGGATGGACGATATGCTGCGCCGCCACCCTATCCCAATCGCTTCAACGCGGCGGCTAAGGCGTCTATCTCGCCCGGCGTATTGTAGAACGCGAGGGAGGGCCGCACGGTGCCTTCGAGCCCGAAATGCCGCAAAATCGGCTGTGCGCAGTGGTGTCCCGCGCGCACCGCGATACCTTCTCGGCTGAGCCTTTGCCCGATTTCCTCCACACTGCGGCCGTCTATGACGAAAGACAGTACGCTGGCCTTGTCCCGCGCCGTCCCGATCAGCCGCAGCCCCTCGATCTTGCCCAATTCCCCGGTCGCGTACGCAAGCAATTCATGCTCCCAAGCCGCGATGTTGGCGATACCGATTCGCGATATGTAATCAAGGGCCGCGCCGAGTCCGACAGCGTCGGCAATATTACCTGTTCCCGCCTCGAATTTTTGAGGGGCGTCGTGATAAACCGTTCTTTCAAAGGTGACATCCTCGATCATATTACCGCCGCCCTGATAAGGCTTCGCCGCGTTGAGAAGCGCTTTCTTGCCGTAGAGTGCGCCGATTCCTGTCGGCCCGAATACCTTGTGCCCCGAAAAGACAAAGAAATCCGCGTCCAAGGCCGTGACATTGACGGGCATATGGGAAACGGATTGTGCGCCGTCCACGAGTACAGGCACCCCGAAACCGTGCGCGGCCGCGATGAGCTCGCTCGCGGGCGTGATTGTCCCGAGGGCGTTTGACACCTGTGCGAAAGCCGCGAATTTCGTCTTGGAATTGAACAGCCGTATGTACTCGGACAGGATGATCTGGCCCGTTTCGTCCACCGGCGCCGCGCGAAGCACCGCGCCCGTTTCCGCGGCGATGATCTGCCAAGGGACGATGTTCGCGTGATGTTCGAGCAAGGTCAGTACGATTTCATCGCCCGGACGCAGCAGCGGCTTCACATAACTCTGCGCGACCAAATTGATCCCTTCCGTCGTGCCGCGGACAAAGACGATATTGTCCTCGGAAGGCGCGCCGATATAGTCCGCGACCTTCTTCCGCGCGGCTTCATAGGCGTCGGTCGAACGCGCCGCAAGCGTATGCGCGCCGCGATGGACATTTGAATTTTCATGCTCGTAATAATAGCTGATGCGGTCGATCACCTGCCTTGGGCGCTGCGTCGTCGCCGCGTTGTCGAGCCAGATCAAATGCTTGCCTTCGACGGTTTCGGACAGAATCGGAAAATCGGAGCGAATCTGCGCGAGGGACACATCGCCGATATATTTATGCTGTTCAAAGGCGTCAGGCTCGTGCCCCGCAGATCCGCGCAATTCGGGCGCGCGCAAATCAATGACGTTTCCGGCCGGCCCGTCGTGCCGCGGGAAATCAGGCTCCCATACTTCGGATTGCCGTAACGCAGCCCCACGAGAATCAAACTCAGGCCCCCGCTGCCCGAACTCCCGCGGCTCAGGCCGCCGCGATTCAAACCCCGGAGCTTCATCCCCCCGCGGCCCGAGCTCCCGCTCATCGCCCCCGCGCAGCGCAAACTCCGGAAAATACGCCGCCGCAATCCGCGCGATTTCCCCCTCCGCCGGCAAGCCGTATGCCGCCGGCCCGCCGAAAGCCTGTCCATCCACTTGTTGTCCATACACCGCCGGCCCGCCGTATACCTGTCCGTCCGCCGCAGGTCCATAAGGAAACAAATCATTTATACTCATAATATTCACCGACCTCGACGTCCTCGAGTACCGCGATGGCGTCGGCGGCGAGTATCGCGGCCGAACAATATACGGACAGCAAATAGGACGCGACCCCCGCGTCGTCAATCCCGCGGAAACGCACGGAGAGCCCCCGCGATTGTTCGCCGGGCAGGTTCTGCTGATAAAGCCCGATCACGCCGCGCTTCGCCTCGCCCGTGCGCACGAGCAGAATATTTGTCTTGCCCGCTTTCGACTTCGGGTCCTTCAGCCCGTCGACAAAAAGTTTGTCTGTCGGAATCAGCGGAATGCCGCGCCACGCGATGAACGTCCCGCCCGCGATGTTCACCGTGACAGGCGGCACGCCGCGCCTGGTGCATTCGCGTTCAAACGCCGCGATCGCGCGCGGATGCGCAAAGAAGAACGACGGGTCCTTCCAGACCTTCGTGATCAGCTCGTCCAAATCGTCCGGCGTCGGTGCGCCCTTCCGCGTCTTGATCCGCTGGCTCTCCGCCGTATTTTTCAGCAGCCCGTAGTCGTCGTTATTGATGATCTGGCTTTCCTGCCGTTCTTTCAGGCTCTCGACCGCAAGGCCGACCTGCTCCGCCGTCTGATCGTAGGGGGAACTGTACACATCCGCGACGCGCGTGTCCACATTGAGAATTGTCGAAATCGAATTGAGCAGATATTCCCGCGGCTCTGTTTCATACGCCACATAGCCCTGCGGAATCTCGATCTTTTTCGGGTCCTGATTGCAGAGCGCGTCGAGCGGCGTATCGCCCTCCACGACCTTATTCACGCGATAAATCCCCGCGTCGAGCCCTTTGAACTCCAAAAGTTTTGCCACCCACTTCGGCGTAATGGCCGCAAACTGCGGTTTTGTTTTCGTGACGTCCGCAAGCTGATATGCCTGATCGAAAGTGAGTGCGCTGTTGATATTTTTCTCCGTCATGATAGTACCTCCTTGGTTTTTTCAATAATGCGGCATGCTGCCGTCGACGTCGCGCGCCCATGCGCCCACGCCATCCTTAAGATTGAGCAATCTGCCTTTGTATCCGGCTTCCTGCAAGGCCCGGATGGCAAATACGCTGCGCTGCCCGATTTTGCACAGGAAAACTGAATCGACATTTTCGTCGAATTCATTCACTCTTCTCGCCATCTGCCCGAGCGGGATGTATTTCGCGCCCGGAAACGGCGCAATCGCCTGTTCGTGCGGTTCGCGGATGTCGATGATCTGGATTTTGTCGCCCGCGTCAAGCCGCGATTTCAGCTCTTTTGCCTCAATAATATCCACCGGCTCTTCCTCGTGATCGGGTTTGAGGCCGCAAAACTGCTCGTAGTCTATCAATTCACGGATACTCGGTTCCCGCCCGCAGATCGGGCAGCCCGGGTCCTTGTCCAATTTCAGTTCGCGAAACCGCAGCTCCCACGCGTCGAAGAGCAAAAGCCGCCCGATCAGGTTGTTTCCCCCGCCGACGATAAGCTTGATGGTTTCGTTTGCCTGGATCGTGCCGACAATGCCGGGCAATACGCCGAGTACCCCCCCTTCCGAACAGGACGGCACCAGACCCGGCGGGGGCGGCGACGGATACAGGCAGCGGTAGCACGGGCCTTCCTTTGCGTGAAAGACGCTCGCCTGGCCCTCAAACTGAAAGACGGAGCCGTAGACATTCGGCTTGCCGAGCAGGACACAGGCGTCGTTCACAAGATAGCGCGTCTGATAGTTGTCCGTCCCGTCCGCGACGATGTCATAATCCTCAATTATGCCGAGGGCGTTTTCGCTCGTCAAGCGCGTATTGTGCGTGACGACGTTGACGTCGGGATTGAGCGCGCGGATACGATCCTGCGCCGACGCGACCTTGGGCCTGTCGATGTCCCGCGTGCTGTGGATGATCTGCCGCTGCAAATTGGATTCCTCCACCACATCAAAATCGACGATGCCGAGCGTCCCCACACCCGCCGCCGCCAAATACAGCGCAAGCGGCGCGCCAAGGCCGCCCGTACCCACGATGAGCACCTTCGCGGCCCGGATGCGTTCCTGCCCCTCGATTCCGATCTGCGGCAAAAGCAGATGGCGGCTGTACCTCGCGATTTCCCCGTTTGACAAAGCGGAAAGCCTGTCGTCCGAAATGATGTTCATCGGATTCCCCGCCCTCCCCCGGCAATCGCGGGAACGAGCGTTACGGTTTCACCCTCTTTCACGGGCGCGTCGAGCCCCCCGAAATTCCGTATGTTTTCATCGCCTACAAATACATTGACGTAAGCCCTCAGCTTGCCCTCTTCATCGTACAAATGCCGCGCGATGTCGGGATACGCGGCCGCAAACGCGGCGATCACTTCCCCCGCCGTTTTCCCCGCCGCTTCCGCTTCGGACCGTCCGTCCGTGAACGCGCGCAGCGCAGTAGGGATCAATATCTTAGCCATTCATCTCCTCCTTTTTCCCTTTGTCATTCCCGCGAATGCGGGAATCCAGTGCCTTCCTTTCAAGTTTCGACTACCCGCACAAAGCTGTTTCCGTCGTCCGCGAGCTTCCAGTT
>JAITNA010000173.1 GCA_031290715.1 Eubacteriales Family XIII. Incertae Sedis bacterium
GCGACGGTACCCTCGGACGGTTCCATCGCCGTTTCCAAAACGACGAGATCGGCGGCGACGCGCACCTGTTTGCCGAGCAGGGTATCCTCGCCCTGACAGACGAGCCGGCCGCCCTCCGCGTAGATACGCGATACGCGCCCGCGGACATAGACCGCGCCGTCTTTGCGCGTTTGGTCATAAAACTCTTCATATCCCTTGCCGGGCGTCCGGACATCGATGTAGAAGATGAACACGCGGGCGTCCGGGATTTTGTCAATGATTTGGTGCGCGTGCTTTGCGGCGGCCATGCAGCAGGCGCGGGAACAGTAGGGCTTGCCTTTTTTGGGGTCCCGCGAGCCGACACATTTGACGACGACGACGGTTTTCGGCGCCCGTCCGTCCGACGGGCGGACGATATGTCCCTCCGTCGGCCCGGAAGCGTTCACAAGACGTTCAAACTGCAAGCCGGAAATCACGTCCGCATAGCGGCCCGCGCCGTATTCGCCATACATCGAAGCCCAATCGACGAGTTTGTATCCGACAGCGACGACGATGGTCCCGAAGGTTTCGGCGATTTCGTCATCTGTGTCGCCGTAATCGATACAGCCGAGCGGGCAGACCTTTTCACAAAGCCCGCATTTGCCGCTTTTGATCTTCAGGCAGCTTTCCTTGTCTATGACGGGTTTGGAAGGCACCGCTTGCGGGAAGAGCTTGTAGATCGCCGTCCGCTTCGAGAGCCCCTGATTGAATTCGTCGTCAACCTTGACCGGGCATTTTTGTTCGCAAGCGCCGCAGCCGGTGCAGATGCCGTGATTGACGAACTTCGCTTTTCTCCGGATGGTAACGGTGAAATTCCCGATGTATCCCCGGACGTCCGCGACTTCGCAGGATGTCATCAGCCGGATGTTCGGGTGGGCGCTGACATCGACCATCTTCGGCGTGCTGATACAGGCCGAGCAATCGAGGGTGGGGAAGGTCTTGTCAAGCATGACCATACGCCCGCCGATGGAGGGTTCCCGTTCGAGCAGCACGACCTCGTGGCCCGCGTCCGCGATGTCAAGCGCCGCCTGAATGCCCGCGATCCCGCCGCCGATCACGAGGGCGCGCTTTATGATGGGGATCGAACGCGCTTTCAGCGGCTCGTTTTTGGCGGCCTTCGCCGCGGCCATCCGGACAAGGGCGATGGCCTTCTCCGTGGCTTTTTCGCCGTCCGTATGAACCCACGACACCTGTTCGCGGATGTTCGCGATTTCAAGCAAATATTCGTTGACGCCGGATTTTTTCAGCATTTTGCGGAATGTCGTTTCATGCATACGCGGCGAGCAGGACGCGATCACGACGCGTTTCAGGCCGTGTTCCTTGACGGCGTCGAGGATCATCTGCTGGCCGGGCTCGGAACACATATATTTGTATTCGGCGGCAAAGGCCACGCCCGGGAGCTTCTTCGCCGCTTCCACAACCTTCATCACATCGACGACGGCCGCAATGTTCGTGCCGCAGTGGCAGACAAAAACGCCGGTCTTGCTCATATCGCCGCCTCGCTTTCCGCGCCGCGAAGGGCTTTCGCGACGATCCTCATCACAGGGACATGGTGGGTATCTATGGCGATCCGCTCGCCGCCCGCACCCATGGCGATGGCCAAAAGCTCCGTAATCGAGAGGACGGGAATGGTTTTCCCGCCGCGTTTTTTCACATATTCACCCTGCCGCATTTCGAGGTTCATATTGCACATCGGACAGGCGGTCAGCACCATATCCGCGCCGTTTTCCCGGGCGTTATCGAGGATGCGCCACACGAGCGGCCGGGCTTCGCGCGCGGCGTCGTTTTGGTGCGCGGCCCCGCAGCATTCCGTTTTGAAGCCCCATTCCACCGGGACCGCCCCGGTCAGTTTCGCGATTTCGTCCATCATTAGCGGATTTTCGCGGTCCTTCGCCCCCGTTACCTCCGCCGGCCGGATGTTCAGGCAGCCGTAGTAGCAAGCGACGTTCAGCCGGGCGAATTTGCGCAGGATGGCCGCTTCAATCCCCCGCAGGGCTTCCTCCGAGGAGAGGATATCGAGGAAATTGTAGACCTCCCGCTTCGCTTCGTAGGGGCGCCCGACGACCTTTTCCGCCATGTAGCGCGTGCCCTTGTCGCTCCGGACCTTGAAGTTCGCGAGTTTGAGCCTTGCGTAACAAGATGCGCAGCCGGAAACGATATCGAGATCGGGATGGTCCGCTTCGGCCCTCGCAAGCGACCGGGCCGGCAGGGAAAGCCCCAAGGCCTCGCTGAGGACGTGCGCGGAGGTCGCGCCGCAGCAGTTCCAGTCTTTGATTTCCACGAGATCAATACCGATCCTGTCAAAAACAAAATCGTTCGCCAAGCGCGTCGATTTTGCCGTGCTTTCCGTCGCGCATCCCGGAAAATATGAATAGCGGATCATTTGTATTCCTCCAATTTGTCCCAGTTTTCTGCCCGTTCGATGAGCTTGGCCAATTCATCCCGCCCCTCGATCCTATGCGGCGCCGGGCCGATCATGCGCTTTCCTGCCATATGCGGCAAGGCCGCCATATCCTGCGTAGGCTTCAGCGCAAGGGCATTGTAAAGGCCGGCGAGAATCATCTCATGGCTCTTCCCGAACATCTTGAGATTGGCGACGAACACCTTGTTGAGCACCTCGCTGTCACGGCGGGTGATGCCGCGCCGCGCCGCTTCATAGCGCGCTTCCTCGATGAAGGCCGGGATGTTGACGTCGTGCGGGCAGCGGTCGGCACAGGCATAGCACCCGCTGCAGAGCCAGATCGTATTGCTTTTCAGAATGCGGTCCAACGATCCGATCTGCGCGCAGCGCATGATGCCGCGCGGCTTTAAGTCCATTCCGTCTGCCATCGGGCAGCCCCCGCTGCATTTGCCGCATTGATAGCAGTCGTACCGGCGTACATCCGCCTTGTCCATCAATTCCTGTAATATTTCATGATCCGTCATATCCATACCTCCGTTTTTCGTTCGCGAAGCGGACGGGCGCCGTCTTTTCGCTTTCGCCGCGCGCATTCGGCGCCGCCGCGAGCGTATCGAGAAGGATCGTCAGCGCTTCCGTGTACTCGTTTGCCGGCAGCCGCGACAGGGCATCCCCGGCGCGGCCTTGCTGCCGCGCGATGGCCGCGCGCGCGTAGTCGATCCCGCCCGTGTCTGCCGCGATCTCCGCGAGGGCGCGGATTTCGGCGGGGCTTTTCACGCGCTTGCGGAGCGCCGCCCGCAGCTTTTCGCCCTCCCTTGTGCCTTCACGGAGCTGCGTCAATGCGTAGAGGATGGGCAGGGAATAGATCCCGCGCTCCATATCCTGCGAGATGGGTTTCCCGTCCGTCGGAATCTGTTCGCAGTCCAAAAGGTCGTCGCGGAGCTGAAACAGGATACCGAGGGCGTGCCCATAGTCGGAAAGCGCGGAAACGACGCGTTGCCCCGCGCCGGCCGCGAGCGCCCCGGTCAGGCAGCTGCCTTTGATCAAAACCGCGGTCTTGCGTTCAATGCGCTTGCAGTAGTCCTCTTCGTCCTGCGCCTTCAGATCAAATTCGATTTCAAGCTGGCGCAGCTCGCCGAAACACATCTCCATCGGGATCTTCGCGACGACATCGATCACAGCGTCCGCGTCCGCGTCCTCCAGAAGCGCTAAGGCTTCCCCGATCATCGCAAAGCCGCACATCGCCGCGTATCCGTCGCCTTTTTCGGCGTTGATCGTAGCCCGGCTGCGCCGCAGCGGCGAGCGGTCTACGATGTCGTCATGGACGAGGGAAGCGGAGTGTATGAGCTCGATGGCGCACATAAGCCGGACGATCCGCGCTTCATCGGGGCGCCCGAAACCCGCGGCAAGACGGACGAGCATGGGGCGCAGCCTTTTCCCGCCGCTTGAAAGGGCGCTGTATATCCATCCGTCTTTCTCGGTCGCGCCCGCCGCGTCAAAACGCCTTGCAAACCATTCCTCCATCAGCGAAAGGGCGCGGCGCGTTTCCGCGGCGGCGGTCTTGTAGCAGCCCTTGTTCAGGGCCGCGAGCAATTTATTGGATTCAAACGAGTCGATTTTCATGCTCATTCCCACTTCATAGGATCCCTATGATACTTCTTCGCAAAAGCGGTCGACCATTTCGAGAAAGGCCTTTTTGGAATGTCCGCGCAGCGGATTTGACGCGTCCGCGCCGATCGTGTTCATCTGCTCCGTCAAGAGGTCCGTCGTCTGTTTGCTGCGCAGCGGCAAGGCAAGCTCCACGGCAAGGCTCATGAAATAATCCCCGAGGATGATCCGTTTGCCCGCGATGGAACCGCGCGCCGTGACAAGCCGCTTCGCTTCATACAGGGCTTGCAGGGACGCCGCGATTTCCGCCGCGTGCGCCTTTCCGCCCATGCGGCCCAGCGCCCGGTCGAGGACGATGGAATGCTCCGCTTCATCGGCCGCGCGGAGCCCAAGCCGGAGGAGCAGAAGGCGCCCCTCGTCCAAATAGGAGAGGGCGGTTTCCCGTTCCGTACCCATTTCGCGCCGCGCCGTCATGCCGGATACAAAACGCCCGTATCGACGCTGTCCGCACCCACTTCTACCAATAATGATATCGTGCCTTTCCCCGGCAGCTCCGCCGCGATCTCATAGGCCCCGCTGCCCGGTTCGACCGGATCGAAGCGAAATTCCCCGAAGGTTGACGTGACGACGCTGCCGACGACCGCCCCGTCCTTCTTCAAAAACACCTCGACGTTTTCCGCGCAGACGTCGGTATCCTTGTCCTCGCGGTAGGCGATTTCGCCGGAGATCATGTTTTTTTCGTATCGGTGCAGGTTTTTGTACCAAACCCGCGGGCCGGCGGCCTTCGGTACGATGCTGACAAGGCCCTTTTCTTCCGCGAGTTTTTCAAACTCGATATCCTCCATACAGAGCGCGCGCAGCGCGCGCAGCGGACAGGACTGCACACAGCGCGGCTCTTTCCATCCATCGTCGATCAAATGCGCGCAGAACGTGCATTTCTGCGCGGCGCCGATCTCCTCGTTCCAGCTGATGGCGCCGAAAGGGCAGGCATCCACGAGTTTCTCATTCCCGAGCGCTTTCCGCGGGTCGAGCAGGACGATGCCGTCCGCGCGCCTGACCACACAGCCGGGCGCGTTCTTCGCGCAGGGCGCGTTCTCGCAATGATTGCACAGGGCCGGGCGGTAGGCCAAGTCTACGCGCGGGTGTGTGCCGCGTTCGCGCCGCGACATGACGATCCATTTCTGGCCGCGTTTCTGCTGCCGGTCCGTATAGGGAAGCCACTCGTTCCCGACATGCTCGTCCTTGCAGGAGAGCATGCACGTGTAACAGCCGATACATTTATTGACGTCAAAGACGAGATGCCACCTTTTCATGGCGCTTTCCTCCTATTCCTGTTATTTCCTGTTTTCCCGGTAAGTAAGCTCCTGCTCGGCCGCCGAATTTTCCGCCGGCCCTTTCAATGCCGCGAATACCGGAATCCGCGCGGCCATAGCCTCGTCCCATTTGCGCACCTCGAGCATACAGGAATTGGGCGCGATGCCGTGCGCGTGCTTCGACACCGTGCGCCCCGGCGTCAGATTGTTGATACAGCCGTTTCTGTCGGTTGATTTGCCGGGCTCCCCGACCGGGCGATAGTCCGCGCAGGACTCGTGCGAGTGAACCATGCCGACGGGCATCCGCTCCGTGATCTCGAGCGCGCAGAGTACGCTCCCGCGGTCGTTGTACAGCTCGACGATATCCCGCGGCTTCAGCCCGCGCGCCGCCGCGTCCGCGCGGTTCATACGGCAGATCCAGTAGTCGAAGCCGTCTACGCGAAGGCGGTGTTCCTCCACCTCGTTCATGAAGCCCTGCTTGCCGTCCTGCATCGTATGGAAAGAATAGCGCGGGTGCGTGGAGATCAGCTGCAAGGGATATTTTTTCGCCAATTTGCTTGCGGGGCCCTCCCAAGCTACCTTGTATTTGGGGATGGCCGGGCGTTCGTCGTCGTCCGGCGCAAAGCGTTTCAGGGACAGGCTTTCAAATTCAAACAGCCCGGATTGCGTTTGCAGGCCTTCTCCGTAGCGCCCGTAATATTCGCTCGGCAGCGGCGTCAGCTCCGGCGTGTCCTTTTTCCGGTTTTCGTAAAACCATCGGTAGGCGACGGGGTCGCGCCGGTCCTCGGGCAGCGGCGGGACGACATAATATCCCTTTTGCAGAAATTCCATCCAACCGATACGCTTCGGAAGGTCACTGGATTCAAATACGCGTTTGACCCAGTCAAAATCGGTATTCCCCTCGCTGTAGACCTGCCCGAGCCCGAGCCGGTTCGCGAGCTGCGCGTAGATTTCAAAGTCCGGCTTCGACTCGCCGAGCGGCTCGATGCATTTGTGCTGAATATGGACGACACGATAATTGTTTTGCAGATAGGCCTTTTCGATATAGCCGCCGCAGTTGGCCGCTTCCGCGATATCCCAACGCTCAAAATTTGTGCAAGCCGGCAGGATGACGTCCGCAAAACGCGTTTCCCCCTCCATCCAGATCGACTGGTTGACGACAAACTCAAGGCTGTCCGTCCGATACATCTTCACAAAGCGGTTGGACTCCGGCTGTGTGCCGATGTGGGAACCGCCGAATTTGTAGTACATCTTGACCGGATTGTGGCCGGGCATGGGATATTTCAATAACGGAAACTGCGAGTTGTGCGAGTAGACACCCGCGATATGGGCCTGGGTTTCCTTGTTGATAATGGCCTCCGGGATGCGGATGCGCGGAATGCCCTGCGGGTTGGAATTGACGCTCGGGCTCTGCGGCATCCGGTTGTAGACGTGGACGCCCGCCCCGGTCGTGTTGTAGTCGCCGGACATGCCGCCTTCGGCATAGCCGGGGAACCAGAAATGCGTATCGAGCGGCGTACCGTGCTGCAGGCAGCCGAAGTTGACGCCGGGCTTGCCCCAACCTTGCATGGCGATCAGGCAGACCATACTGCTTGCCCATTCCGTCGCATAGGCCTGACGCCCCGCGCCGCCGAACGAATGCAGCGCGCCCGCCGCGAGATAGGTGGGTACGCGCGCCCATTTCTTCGCGAGGGCCGTGACGACCCGCGCGGGAATGCCGGACTCCTTCTCCTGCCATGCGGCGTTTTTCGGAATCCCGTCCTCCTCGCCCATGACATAGGCTTTCCACTTGTCGAAGCCATGCGTGCGCGTTCTGACAAATTCGTGATCGTAACTCCCGTCCGCCATCCACTGATGGGCGATGGCAAGGGCGATCGCCGTATCCGTGCCGGGCCGCGGCGCGATCCACTTCCCCTTGAATACAGAAGCGGTGCAATTATAGAAGGGATCGATGTGAACGGCTTCGATGCCGAGCTCGTCCATCCACGCGCGGCGGATGGTGCCTTCCTGCGCGCCGTAGACGCCGCTCGTCACCTCGGGGTCCGCCGACCAGAACACGATCATCTCCGCGTGCTGCATGCAGTCCTCCACCGTGCCGTAGTATTCCGCGCCGCCGTTGCGCGCGCTGCCGCCGTAATGGTGGGAAGCGCCCCAAGCAAAGCCCTCCCAACTGTCGGGATTGCGCGCGTCCATCGTCGCGCCGACGCAGTTGAAAAAGCGCCTTGTGCAGCTTGTGTAATATCCGACGTTGCCCCAAGTATGATGGCTGCCCGACGTGTGGAAGACCGTCCCTGCGCCGTAGGCCCGCCGGATTCGGATCATTTCCCCCGCCACGATTTCAAGCGCTTCATCCCAACTGATCCGCTCGTAGCCGGAAACGCCGCGGTTTTCGTAATGGCGTTCGCCGTTTGGATCAAAGTCTACGCGCTTCATCGGATAGAGAATGCGGTCCGGCGAATAGACGAGGGATTTGAGGGCCATCGTATGCGGGCTGATCGTGCTGCGTTTCGGCGGCGAGAATTTCTTGCCCTTCGCCGTGATCACCCATGGCTCCGGATCGTCCGCGCTGAAGTCGATGGGCGTGATCCGCACGATACGGCCGTCCTTCACATAGACGAAAACCGCGCCGCCGTTCGTGCCGTTGACGTAGCGCATCTCCCCGTTTTTCATCTTCGTGCCGTACGCGCCGCCGTAAAGCACGGGCGCGGCAAAGACTTTCAAGAGAAGGGATGAAAACCAAGAACTCTTTTCATCGTCCCCCTCCAGAATAATATTATTGTTTTTGGCCGCGTTCACAAATTCCATCTGATTGCGGACGACGAAGGTGAGTTTGCGGGCGGTCGCCATATCCTCGAAGATCATCGTGACGTCCGCGTCCGCGTATACGCCTGTTTTCGCCGTGACGGCCCCGCTTTTGAAGCGGAAGCAGCGCCCGCAGCTGTCGTCCCGGAGTTTGAGCTGCACGGAGATGTCGTATTTCCGAAGTTCGCTTTTGAATTCGGGGAAAGCCGCGGCCAAGACGTTCAGCGCCTTGTCGAGGGCAAATACCGTACCGCTGAACATCAATTTGTCGACGGTGTTCATGGGTTTGATCTTTTTCATGCTTTTGTTCAATTGATCAACCGGCTTCATCATCTGAAAATCCTCTCTCTCGTGAATAAAAACAAATTTCCCCGCGAGATTTCTCATTTGATATCTTGCATTATGGGATTGTTGTGATATATTCTAAATACAGGATAGTTGGAATGCCTTTTGTGCGCAAGCCAATATCGCCCGAAACAAAAGCGTATATTTTGTGAAATATCCCAATAACGGAGGTCGAAATGCGCGTCAGCCCGGAAATGCTCAAGGATTACCTGTCGAAAGAAATCGCCGATGTGACCGTATTCGGCAACTCAAAACAGCGCTTTCAGGAAGTGCTGCTTCCCATCCCCGGGGAGCCCTGCCGGGACGACTATCTCTATCTGATGCCCGCGCCGCCGAACCCCGAGGAGAAGGTCAATGCGATCGTGCCGATCGCGGTGGGGAGCATTGCCGCCAATTCAAAGGTCTGTTTGATCAGCGCGCCGTTTCCGATGGACAAGCTTACCAATCTTTTGCGCGAGTGTTTTCGCTTTTACTCCGACCGCTTCGAGGGCCTTTACGCGGCGATCGCACTTGGGGAAAACATGGAAACGATCCTCGAGAAGAGTTTCCCGCTGCTCGCAAACCCGATCTTCATCGACGATTCGAGCTACCGCACATTGGCTCGCCTGCGCGACTACCCGAATCAGGATTTCCGCGACAACGAATACATCTTCATGCAGGAAAGCGGCCATCACTCGGCCGACTACATTTACGCCATGCTGAACAGCAACGTGGCGGTCGAGTCAAGCGCCATCTCGCCGCGCCCTATTATTCATCGTTTTGAATTCTTGGCCCACAGGACGCTCTACAGCACCATCAAGGTCGGCGGCGAAATTGTGGGGTTTTTCTCGTGCATCGAGATTCAATCGCAGTTTACGGCGGGCATGATGGACGTTTTTGAGTTGCTGACGGAGATGCTGTCGGTGGCGCTCAGCAGACAGGCCAATATGCCGGCGTCGCGGCAAAAGAGCCTGGACAACGATCTTTTCCTCGGGATTCTGAACGGCAGCATCGGCGATCCCGAGCTCACGAAAACCGCGTTTGCCCAAGTGGGGCTGGCGCAGGGGGACTATTTTGTGGTCTATACGGTCACGGACGTCGATACGGCGCAAAACGCCTTCCTGCTGCCGCGGATCATGGAGCTGCTCATGTCCAACATGGAGAGCAGCTTCGCCGTTGCGGACGGCTCGAACATCATCCTCGTGATCAACAGCAAGCTCGACGAGGACCTGCGCGAAAAATTGGTCCGCCTGATCAATTTCTACTTGGGCGAATTCAATATCACGATTGGGATTTCGCTCGGATTCGACGACCCGCAGCAACTGCCGCTCTATTATGACCAGGCTCTGGCCGCGACACGGCTCGGCCCGTTCGCGAACCGCGACGCCAAGGTTTTCGGATATGACGATGTGGTGAGCTACGATGTGCTCGAAAGCTTCGGGGACACAGAGAAGCGGCTGACGATTTGCCACCCCGCCGTATTTCGGCTGCTCGAACACGACCGGGAGAAAAAGGTGAATCTGCTGCCGACGCTGAAAATCTTTGTGGAATGCCTGGGGGACACGTCCTTGGCCGCGGAAAAGCTCTATTTGCACCGCAATTCCCTCTACTACCGGCTCCGGCAGATCACGGCGCTGACCGGAATCGACCTCACCGACGAACGAGTGCTGTCGCACATCACCCTATCGCTGCGCATCCTAGAAATCAACGGGGATCTAACGCTGTAGTGTCTATTCAGACCCTCCGGGAAAACTGCTGTCATTCCCGCGGCAACCCTTGTCATTCCCGCGACAACCCTTGTCATTCCCGCGAATGCGGGAATCCAGTGACAAACCATCCGGGCGCGGTGTTCTAAACTGGATTCCCGGTTCGCTTCGCGCCCGGGAATGACAGTGGTTCGCTTCGCGCCCGGGAATCTAGGTTTTTAGTTGGCACTGGATCCTCGGGATCGCCCTTTGGGCGCCCCAAGGATGACAGG
>JAITNA010000011.1 GCA_031290715.1 Eubacteriales Family XIII. Incertae Sedis bacterium
GTGACGATCGAGATCGACACCGTGATCTATTATCAGGTGACGGATCCGAAGCTGTACACCTACGGCGTCGAATACCCGATGGCGGCCATCGAGAACCTGACGGCGACGACGCTGAGGAATATCATCGGCGATCTGGAGCTCGACGAATCGCTGACGAGCCGCGAACACATCAACGCGCGGATGCGCGAGGTGCTCGATGAAGCGACGGACAGCTGGGGCGTCAAGATCAACCGCGTCGAGGTGAAGAACATCACGCCGCCGCGCGATATCCAAAACGCGATGGAGAAGCAAATGCGGGCCGAGCGGGAAAGGCGGGAAGCCATCCTGCGGGCCGAGGGCGAAAAGCGGTCCTCCATCCTCATCGCGGAGGGGCACAAACAGTCTGTAATTTTGGAAGCGGAAGCGGATAAGACCTCCAAGATTCTCGCGGCGGAAGCGGCGAAGGAAACGCAGATTCTCGAAGCGACGGGGCAATCCCAAGCCATCCTGCTCGTGCAGCAGGCGACGGCGGACGGCATCCGTATGCTCGTCGCGTCCGAGCCGACAGAGCAGGTGCTTGCGATCAAGAGCCTTGAATCCTTTGCGAAAGCGGCCAACGGGCGCGCGACGAAAATCATCATCCCCTCCAACATTCAAGGGCTCGCGGGGCTTGCGACCTCCGTGGCGGAGCTTATGCGCACGGACGCGCTGCCCGAGAAAAAGGAGAAGGTGTGATTTGTAAAAAATGCGGCGCTTTCCTCAATGACAATTCGCGGTATTGCGCGCGCTGCGGTACGGATCAGTATCCCGCGCCGCATGAACGGATGGGGAATATCCCGCCGCCTTTCGCCCATTCGGATACGCCCCCTCCGGCTCGCCCGGCGTCCGGGCCGCCGCAGAATGCGCGCTATGCGCAAAATAATGAGCGTTATGCCCAAAACGCGGGGAATGTCGGTTACCAAAATCCTTATGCGGGCAGCGGGCAGGGCGGCGCGCATACCTCCGCTTACGGCGCCCATACATCCCCCTACGGTGCGTATGCGAAATCCGGGCATAAGAGAACCGGGGCGAATGTGGCGGCGATCGTCGTTTTGGTCGTCGTCCTCGCCGTGATTATCGCCGTGGTCGTCGGTTCGCTCACCATCCGTGCGGCGCGGGATAACGATCGCTACGATTATTACGGCGATTATTACGACCCGCCGGATGGCTATGACTATGATGACTATGGCGGCTATGACTACGGCGGCTATAACGCCTTTGGCGGGCCGAACTACATCGGCGAAACCTTTGACATCTATTTTGACGACAGTTGGATATATGCGTATGACGAGGAATCCGACCTGCAGCGTTTTTATAATATCGATACCGCGGACTTTGATGAGATCGCGATCACGATGGACAGATGGCTGCCGGTTGACGGTGTGCCCCCCCTTTCCGATGCCGGCGCGGAAAGCGCAGAGCAGGTTCTGAACGACCTGTTGCCGCCGGTCGGTAACATTGTTGACTACATTGATGATGATATGTCCTTTCGGATCATCGAGGGTACCGCGCGGAATTATACGACGGAAGAGGGCATCGCCGTGAAGCGCTACGAATTCACATGGGATGTTGGCAACGCGGCTTATGAGCGGAATGTGTTCGGTACGGCCGCGGCGGTCTGTCTGCCGAACGGCTGCGCGGTCGGGCTTTTCACGCTATCGGGGTCGAGGTGGTCGGAAGATCAGGTATTGACCTACGATTTTTTGGACGATTACGTGATTCCGGCGCTGTTGGACGGCGTGGCGGCGTATGAGGATTCCGTTAGCGGGGAATACGGCGAAAATTATGATTATGACTATGACGATGATTATGATGATGATAACGCGGAGGGATTGGATTTCGCTTTCGCTTGGGCGGCTTGCCGGGCAGGACAAATGAACCGTCCCCTTTTGTCTTGAGGTTTTTGGATGGGAAATAAAACGATTTTGGTGACAGGCGGAGCGGGTTTCATCGGAAGCCACACGACGGTCGTCCTGCTTGAGCAGGGTTTTGACGTCGTTATTTTTGACAATCTGTTCAACAGCAAGGCGTCTGTGATTGACCGGATCGAGCGGATTACCGCGCGGCGGCCGTCTTTTGTGCAGGGCGATATCCGGGACAGGGACGCGCTTGCCCGTGTGTTTGAATCCTTCCCGATCGACGCGGTCGTCCATTTCGCGGGCTTGAAGGCCGTCGGCGAATCCGTCGAAAAGCCCTTGCTCTATTATGAGAACAACATCGGGGGGAGCCTCAATCTGTACGAAGCGATGGGCGCGGCCGGCGTGAAACGCCTAATTTTCAGTTCCTCGGCCACCGTGTACGGCGAAAGCAATCCGACGCCGTATTTTGAAGATTTTCCGCTTTCCTGCACGAATCCATACGGGTGGACGAAGTTGATGAACGAGCGGATTCTGCGCGACCTCTGCGCGGCGGATCCCGCGTGGTCGGCAGCGCTGCTTCGTTATTTCAATCCGGGCGGGGCGCACCGGAGCGGGCTCATCGGCGAGGATCCGGCGGGGATTCCCAACAATCTGCTCCCCTATGCGGCGAAGGTGGCCGCCGGGCGACTCGAAAAAATCCACATCTACGGCGATGATTATGATACGGCCGACGGCACGGGTGTGCGCGACTATATTCATATAACAGACCTTGCGCGCGGCCATGTGCTGGCGCTCGACTATATCGAGGGGCGGCCGGGCGCGGCGGCGATCAACCTCGGCACGGGCAAGGGTACAAGCGTGCGGCAAATTATCGCGGCTTTTGAGAAGGCTTGCGGCAAAAAACTTCCGGCGGTGGTTGACCCAAGGCGAGCCGGCGATTTGCCGCAGACCTACGCGAACGCGGATTTGGCGAAGAAGCTCCTCGGCTTTGAAACGAACTTCGGGATCGAGGATATTTGCGCGGATATCTGGCGCTGGCAGCAGTTTGCCCTTACGTTAGACAGCTAAATACTGTCATTCATTGCGGCAAAGGAGAGGGTTTGATTTACAAGGTATTCATTGACGGCGCGGAGGGGACGACGGGCTTGCGGCTGCGGGAGCGGCTTTCCGGCAGAACGGAGATCGAGCTGCTCGAAATCGCGGAAGCGGACCGCAAGGACATCTCCGCGCGCAAGGCGCTGATACGGGACGCGGACGTCAGTTTTCTCTGTTTGCCGGACGAGGGCGCGCGGGAGATTGTCCGCGCGATCGACGCGGAAGTTTGCGCGGGCGGGCCGGATTCGCCGTTCGCGAAGGTTCGGATCATCGACGCTTCGACGGCGCATAGGGTTCGGAGTGGATGGGTCTACGGAATGCCCGAACTGTATCGCGGCGAGAACCGCGGCGGCGGCGAAGCGGACGAAACGCCGATCGCGCGCGCGGGACGCGTCGCCAACCCCGGCTGTCACGCGACGGGATTCATTCTTTCCGTCCGTCCGCTTGTGCGGGCGGGGTTGCTGCCCGCGGACGCGCGGCTCGCCTGTCACTCGCTGACCGGCTACAGCGGCGGCGGGAAGCGGATGATCGCCGAGTACGAAGCGGCGGCCGCGGAAAAAGACAGAAACCCGGATTTCGTGCCGCTGTCGTCCGCGCCGCGGCAATACGGACTGGGGCAGGCGCATAAGCATTTGCCCGAGATGGCGGCGTACGCGGGACTTTCGGAAGCGCCGGTTTTCGCGCCTGTCGTATCGAATTTTTACAGCGGACTGCTCGTAAGCGTTCCCCTTGACGGCGGCTTGCTCTCAAAGGCTTCCGGCGAAAACACGGGCCCGGGCTCGGGCTTGAAAGGCAGGATTCATGAAGCCCTTTCTTATTATTACAGGAAATGCCCGCTTGTGAAGGTGCGCGAAATGGGCTATGATCCCGAGGGCGGGTTTCTTTCCGCGGCCGCGATGGCCGGCAGGGACGATTTGGAAATCATCGTGACGGGAACGGACGAGCGCGTCGAGATTGTTTCGCGCTGCGACAATCTGGGGAAGGGCGCGGCGGGCGCGGCGATACAAAATATGAATATAATGCTCGGGCTTCCGGAGGAAACCGGGTTGGTAATGGGCGCGTAGCGGGAGGTGCGGAATGGAAAACAGGAAAAGCGGCGCGATAGAGAAAAAAGATCAGGCGGGCGGGATTGTTTTTGTCCCCGGCGGTGTCTGCGCGCCCGCGGGTTTTCGCGCGGCGGGGCTGCACGCGGGCTTCAAAGCGAAGAGCCGAAAGCCGGATCTCGCGCTGATTTACAGCGAAACGATTTGCGACGCGGCGGCGGTCTATACGACGAATAAGGTGAAAGGCGCCCCGATCGCCGTGACGAAAGCGCATCTAAAAAACGGAAAAGCGCGGGCGGTCGTCGTCAACAGCGGCAACGCCAATACCTGCGCGAAGGACGGCCTGAAAATCGCGAAACGAACCTGCGCGATCGCGGGGGCGGCCCTCGGAACGGACGCGGGGGACATCCTTGTTTGCAGTACGGGCGTGATCGGGAAGACCGTGCCGATGGAGCCTTTTGAAAGGGGCATTCCGAAAGCCGCGCGGATCGTTCTGGCGACAGATTCGGGGGAGCGGTACGCGGGGTCGGCCGCGGCGGCGGAAGCGATTATGACCACGGATTTGATCCCAAAGGAAATGGCGGCGGAATTCACGCTCGGCGGCAAAACCTGCCGGATCGGCGGCATCGCGAAGGGCAGCGGCATGATCAATCCCCGCATGGCGACCATGCTGGCCTTTGTTACAACGGACGCGAACATCGATGCCGGCTTGCTTCAGGCGGCGCTGCGGGAGGACACGGAGCGCTCCTTCAATCAAATCAGCGTGGACGGGGATACCTCGACGAACGATACGCTGATCCTGATGGCCAACGGGCGGGCGGGCAATCGGCGGATCACGGACAAGGGCCCGCAGTACCGGATTTTTGCGGAGGCCCTGAACAAGGTGACGACGGCGCTCGCGCGGCTCATGGCGAAGGACGGCGAGGGCGCGACCAAGCTCATTGAATGCAGGGTGTCGGGCGCGCCGACGGAAGCGCTCGCGCGGCGGATCGCCAAGACGGTCGTCCAATCCGATCTTGTCAAAACGGCCGTGTACGGCAGCGACGCCAATTGGGGCCGGATTCTTTGCGCGGTCGGCTATACGCCGGGCCGGTTCAAGGCGGATCGGGCGGATATTTCGATTGCGTCAAAGACGAAAGAAGTGGCGGTTTGCAAAAGCTCGTTCGGCGTCGATTTCGATGAGGGGATCGCGAAACAAATCTTGGACGGCGATGAAATTGTGATTTCGGTCGACCTGAACGACGGCAAGGCAAGCGCGGCGGCCTACGGCTGCGATTTGACCTACGGGTATGTGAAGATCAACGGCATGTACCGGACATAAGAAAGGGAAATACGGAATGAACACTGCGGAAATCAAACAGTTGGAGGACGCCTATACGGCGAATACCTATGGACGTTACGACATCGCGATCGTGAGCGGCCGCGGCGCGCGCTGCAAGGATCCGGAGGGCCGGGAGTACATCGACTTTACCTCGGGCATCGGCGTCAATTCGCTCGGCTACTGCGATCCCGGCTGGGTCAAGGCGGTGCAGGCGCAGGCGGCGGCCGTGCAGCACACATCCAATCTGTTTTACACGGAGCCCTGCTCGAAAGCCGCCGAGAAGCTGATCAAACTCACGGGCATGAGCACGGTATTCTTCGCCAACTCCGGCGCGGAAGCCAACGAGGGCGCGATCAAGACGGCGCGCAAATACAGCGATATGAAATACGGCGGGAGCGGCGGCGCCGATTTTGACCGCTACCGGATCGTGACGCTTGCGGGCTCCTTCCACGGGCGCACGATGGCTACGATCACGGCCACGGGGCAGGACTCGTTTCACAAGTATTTCACGCCCTTTCTGCAAGGCTTCGACTACGCGGAAACCAACAACATCGCGTCGCTGCGCGAAACGGTCACGGAGAAAACCTGCGCCGTCATGGTGGAGTTTGTGCAGGGCGAGGGCGGTGTAATAGAGCTCGATCCCGGCTTTGTGCGCGAGATTGCGAAAATCTGCGCCGAGCGCGATATCCTCCTCATCGCCGACGAGGTTCAGACGGGCATCGGGCGAACGGGCAAATTCATGTCTTACGAGTACTACGACGTACAGCCGGACATCGTGACCGTGGCCAAGGGGATCGGCGGCGGGCTGCCGATCGGCGGCGTGATCTTCGGGGAAAAAACAAAAGACGTCCTGCAGCCGGGCGATCACGGTTCCACCTATGGCGGAAATCCCGTCGTCTGCGCGGGCTCGGATTATGTCCTTTCCAAATTTGACGAAGCTTTTCTGGCCGGGATTTCGCAAAAGGGCGAATACTTCCGCGAGCAGCTTTTGAAGGTCGGCGGCGTCCGGGGCGTCAGCGGGCTTGGCTTGATGATCGGCATCGATGTGGGCGAAAAAGACCCCAAGGCCATCGTAAAGGCCTGTATAAAGAACGGGCTGCTGATCCTGACGGCCAAAAACAAGCTGCGGCTCTTGCCGCCGCTGAACATTTCCCAAACGGATATCGAGGAAGGGCTTGCGATTTTGGCCGCGGCCATCGAGTCGGCATAGAAGCGGCTTCGGAGGGGCAAGGGCAAGAGAGAAGAGCACGGGAGCGCAAGGGAAGAGTAGAGGAAGGGCCGGGGAAGAGGCGAACCGCCGGCAGGGAAAGGCGCAGTGGGAAAGCAGGAAGAACCGCAAAAGTTGGTTTCTAAAGAATATGTACTGATTACAGTATTGCATTTTTTGATCAGCCTCAATTTTTACACCTTAATGACCGTAACGCCGACCTATGTCCTTTCGGAATTCAATCTCTCGGTGGGGCAGGCCGGGCTGGCCACCGGCCTTTTTGTTTTCGGCGTGCTTTCTTCCCGGTTTTTTTCGGGGGCGCTGATGAATCGGATCGGTTTCAAACGAATGCAAGTACTCGGTATCCTTACGATCGTGATTGTTTCCTGCGGATATTTCTTCGTGCATCTTCCCGTTCTGCTTTTTCTCGTGCGGTTTTTCAATGGTTTCGGCTTCGGCGTGGTATCGACGGCAAATACGACGGTGATCTCCTCGATCATCCCAAGAAACCGCAGCGGGGAGGGTATCGGATATTTCACCATGTTTCAGATGCTGTGCATGGCCTTCGGCCCTTTTGCCGCGAT
>JAITNA010000098.1 GCA_031290715.1 Eubacteriales Family XIII. Incertae Sedis bacterium
CCGTTTCCTCTTCCGGCTCCCGGTACGTGTCGCAGACTTTCGCGAGATAAGCCTTGATCTCATCATCGTTTTTTTCCGCGGCGGCAAGGACTTCCTTCAGTCCGGCTTTGAAACTTTTCTCGTCAAGCGCCGTCGCCTTGCCGACAAAAATCATTTCGTTTTCTGTGTCTTTGAGATCCTCCTCGGCCATCAGCAGTTCCTCGTAGAGTTTTTCGCCGGGCCTGAGGCCGGTGATTTCGATGGGGATGTCCCGGCCCGGCACAAGCCCCTTGAGCTTGATGAGATTTTCCGCAAGGTCGTAGATTCGGACGGGTTCGCCCATGTCGAGGATGAAGAGCTCGCCGCCGCCGTTCATGATACTTGCCTGAAGGACCAAGGACACGGCTTCGCTGATGGTCATGAAGAAGCGCGTGACACTTTTGTGGGTCACGGTGACGGGGCCGCCCTCTTCGATCTGCTTCAGGAAGAGCGGGATGACGGAGCCGCTGCTGCCGAGCACGTTCCCGAAACGGACGGCGACGTAGCGCGTCCCTGATTTCCTGTTGTACATCTGGATGATGAGCTCGCAGACGCGCTTGGTGGCACCCATCACGTTGGTCGGCCGGACGGCTTTGTCGGTCGAGATGAGAATGAAATGCTTGATCGCGTATTTGTCCGCGAGCTTCGCAAGCGTGAGCGTGCCGGCGATATTGTTTTTCACGGCTTCGCAGGGGGACGTTTCCATGAGCGGCACATGCTTGTGCGCGGCCGCGTGGTAGATGATTTCAGGCGCGTATTCCCGGAAAATCCGCTCGATCCGCGCCGCGTCGCGCACCGACCCGATGATCGGCAGGGCTTTGACGCCCGGCCTGCTGCGCTGCAGCTCCCCCGCGATGTCGTGAACGCCGTTTTCGTTGATGTCGAACAGCAGGATTTGCTTCGGGCTGTTCGCGGCAATCTGGCGGCAGAGCTCGGAGCCGATACTCCCGCCGGCGCCGGTGACCATTATCGTCTTATCTTTCAGGAAATCCGTGATCCCCGCGTTGTTGATATTGACGGCGTTGCGCCCGAGCAGGTCCTCGTAGTTGACGTCCCGGACAAGGCGGCTGAACGACGACGTGATACTGCCCGCGTACGAAGGCAGGATTCGGATCCGGGCGGCCGTCTTGCCGCAGATCGCGATGATATCGCGGATTTCGCTGTGCGGCGCCGAGGGCATGGCAATAATAATCTCTTCCGCGCCGAATTTTTTCACGAGGGCGGGGATGTCAAAACGATTGCCCGCGATGTGGACGCCGGAGATATAGGCCCCGCGTTTCAGGTCGTTGTCGTCGACGGCGCAGACAATGCGAATGCCGGACGAATGATACCGGAGCTCCTCGATCAGGATGGACGCGGCGGATCCCGCGCCGACGATCATGACGTCCCGAAGGGCCGCGCCGGGCTTGCCTTTGTGCAGCGTCTGCCGGTAGAAACGGACGGAGAGCCGGGCCGCGCCGATGAGCAGGAAGAGGAAAATCCACTCGAAAACATAGCAGCTTCGGGGCATTTGGACGGCGAAAATCAGGCGGTACACGATATAGGCCGCTTCAATAATGAGGGTCGCTTTGAAAACGTCGATGAGTTCGCGTGTGCCGGCGAAGCTCCAGACCCTGCTGTACAGCCGGAACAACGCGAGCACGAGGATTGCGATGGCAAAATCCGGCGGCAGGCAGACGACGACATTGTGCAGATACACGGGATCCGCCGAGAAAATGCCAAAGCGCAGGATCAATGGCACGGCGGCGCTGAACAGGACAATCGCGCAGTCGATTAATATAATAATGAATATTTTTAGCGCGCGAACAGATAACACCCTACCTTTATGCTCCCATCACATCTTCAAGGAAAGAGAGCCCCGCCATTGTCGCAATGCCGGCACCGACCAGAATGATTGCGTAGAGCCAAAAGGCGATGCTCGAAAACCCGTTCGCGTAGGTGCGCGCGTAAAAGGGGGCGCCCGCGTGAATCCGAGCGGCAAGCTTTCTGCGGAATACGATAATGAGAATCACCGTCACGATACAGCAGATCAGGATGGCGAGCCCGCCGAGCCCCTCGGCCACGGTGTTTTCGCCGCTTTCCATGAGCAGCACAGACAGCCCGTTGACGACGATATGCAGCAGGATGGAATACCGCAGGGAATAACGGCAGGCGACATAGCCGAGCAGGAGTCCCAGTACCGCGGCAAAGATCACCTGCATGAAAATCATATGGTAAATCCCGAAAATCAACGCGGAGAAAAGGATCGCGAAGTTGTCGCCGTATTTCCGCAGCGAACCCATGACGGCGCCGCGGAAGATGAGTTCCTCGAAGATCGGCCCGACAAGGACGATGTACAGGATTCCGATCGGATTGAGCAGGGCGTCTATCGAAGCGGAATATCCCTCCGTCAGCGAAATCCCGAGCGGGGAAAGAAGCTTGTCGAGCAGGGCGACGAGCCCGCCGTAGGCAAACTGAATCCCCTGCGTCGCGACGATCAGCATGAGCAGGGTCCCCGCCGTCATGCGTTCCGGCGCCGGCAGCGTGATATCGGTGAAGAAGCGCCGCCCGCGATACAGCAGGAACACAAACGAACCGGCCACCGGCCCGACCATCGTGATCAGCGATAGGGCCGTGTCGCTCATCGGCGCGGTCAGGGATGTTTCGCCGGACAAAATGCCGCTGATCGTATTCGGGTCCGAAAACATCGCAAGCATACTCATGATCAGGGTCACAAAGATATTGACGCCGAGCGCGAACACGACAAAGAGAACGACGTTGCGCACATCCTTGCGCACATCTGTACGAAACAGGTCCCAATTGAAATTCTGTAAATTGATATTGTTCATTTGCATTGATTATACCATACCGTTACAATAGAAAGAAGAAGTATAAAGGAGAACTCGCATGGACAAAGCAAACTTGACGCTGCTCACGGATTTCTATGAACTCACGATGTCGGGCGGGTATTTTGAATCGGGCCTGCATGACAAGACCGCTTACTTCGACCTTTTCTTCCGGCGGGTGCCCGACGGGGGCGGCTTTGCGATCATGGCCGGGCTGAAACAGGCGATCGACTACATTGAAAACCTGCATTTCGACGCGGAGGACATCCGGTTTCTTCGGGGCAAGGGCGGCTTTTCCGAAGCTTTTTTGAAATACCTCGAGGGCTTTGAATTTTCCTGCGACATCTGGGCCGTGCCGGAGGGGACGCCGATCTTTCCGGGCGAACCCATTCTGACGGTCCGCGGCCCCTTGCTTCAGGCGCAATATATCGAAACCATGCTGCTGCTGCTGATCAATCATCAGAGCCTGATCGCGACGAAAGCCAACCGGATTGTCCGTGCGGCGGCGGGGCGGGCGGTCATGGAGTTTGGCACAAGGCGCGCGCACGGGGCTTCTGCCGCCGTACTCGGGGCCCGCGCCGCGTACATCGCGGGCTGCGCCGGCACCGCCTGTACCGTATGCGAGCGGGATTTCGGAATCAGCGCGCTCGGGACGATGGCGCATAGTTGGGTGCAGGTGTTCCCCACCGAATACGAAGCGTTTCGCACATACGCCGCGCTTTATCCGGACAATTGTACGCTGCTCGCGGATACATACAGCGTTTTGAAATCAGGTATCCCTAACGCGATCCGCGTATTCAAAGAGCTGCGGCCGAGCAAGATGGGCGTCCGGATCGACAGCGGCGACGTTTCATACCTTACGAAAAACGCGCGCGCCATGCTCGACGGCGCGGGGCTTTCGGACTGCAAAATCGTCGTATCCAACTCGCTTGACGAGTGGCTGATCCGCGACATCCTGCTTCAAGGGGCGAAGATCGACAGCTTCGGCGTGGGCGAGCGGCTGATTACGGCGGGCTCGGACCCGGTGTTCGGCGGCGTCTACAAGATGGCGGGGATCGAGCAGGACGGCGTGCTTGTGCC
>JAITNA010000106.1 GCA_031290715.1 Eubacteriales Family XIII. Incertae Sedis bacterium
CGTCAAACCGCGCCGTATAGCGCAGCACGGCCGCGTCGCCCTCAAGCCGGACATCCTCGATGATCCGCCGCACCAAAACCTCCGCGTCCGAACCGGGCGCCCCGCCCCGTCCGGCCAAACCCGCCAGTGCCTCAAACTCCGCCGTATCGTCCGCTCTGATAATCCTCATCAGTACCCCTCTTTTTCCTCACTCATTTCCCGGCAAAACCCCCGCGAGCTTGCCCGTCAACTCATCGATCTCGCGTTTGCGCAGCTTCATCCCTGTCACATTGATGATGAGCCGCGCCGAGATTTCGCGAATCACTTCCACCACATCGAGCCCGTTCTCTTTCAGCGTCGTCCCCGTTTCCACGATGTCCACAATGCTGTCCGCGAGCCCGAGCAGCGGCGCGATCTCCACCGAACCCTCAATGCGGATGATTCGCACATCGAGCCCGCGGCGCTCGAAATACCGCCCCGCGTAGTTCGGATATTTGCTTGCAACCGCGGCGGGCGCCGCCCCGGCCGCCACGGCTCCGTCCCGCGGGGCCGCCAGCGCAAACCGGCATTTGCCGATGCTTAGATCCATGATTTCGTAATACGTCCCGCCCTGCTCGAGGATCGTGTCCTTACCGACCACCCCGATCTCGCAAACGCCCTGCTCCACATAGGTGATCACGTCCGGTGCCTTCGCAAGGAAGATCTCGATCCCCGTCCCGGGGATTCCAATCAACAATTTCCGCCCCTTGTCCCGCAGCGGCGCCATATCATAGCCCGCCGCCGCCATGAGTGCCATGAAATCCTCTTCGAGCCGCCCCTTTGTGAGCGCGATCCGAAGCGGTCTGGCCGAAGCCGCAGATGACGCTAAGGATTCGCCTTGCACCGCTTCCGTCAGCAAATCGACGTTGATTCCAAAGCCGGTCGCCGGCAAATCCTCGCCGAAATCCGCGAACAAGCCGTCGTAACGCCCGCCCGAAAGCAGTGGTTCGCCCGCGCTCTCGCCATAGCCCTTGAACACCAAAGAACTGTAATACTCTGCCTGATTGACAAGCCCCAGGTCGATCATGACCTTCTCCGCAAAGCCCCGCCGCGCCAGTTCATCAAAGACCTGCTTCAAATAGGCAAGCATCGAGGACAGCTCCGCGCCCGCGCCGTCAAACATCGCCGCCGCTTCATCCAACGCTTCGCCGCCGCCGAAAAGCCCCGGCAGCCTGCGGATCAGCGCCGCCGTTTCGCGGTCGGAAACACCGTCTAATACATCATCTAAGGCCGCGTAATTTTTCGCCGTAACATAACGATGTATTCTGTCACGTTCCTCTTCCGAAGCCCCAAGCCTGTCCATCAAAGCCTTGTACAGACCCACATGCCCGATTTCAATACGAAACCGCCCCGCGCAGCCCTCCGCGAGCGACCGTATCGCGAGTTCGATCATATCGACATCGGAAGAAAATCCCGCTTCCCCGATCAATTCCACGCCCATCTGCATGATCTCACTGTTTCGTCCGCGGTGCTCCGGCTGTCTGCGGAACACACTCTGCGCATAATACAGCCGAATCGGCAGCGCCGCCCCGCGCAATTTCGTAGCCGTCATACGCGCGATCGGAATCGTGCTGTCAGGCCGTACCGCGATCAGGCGCCCCTTGTTATCGGAAAGCTTGTACATCTCCTCCTGCGGGAAGTATTCCGCGTTGGAAGCAAACACGCTCAAAAACTCGAGCCCCGGCGTGCGCACCTGCCGGTACCCCGCCCTCTCGAATACAGCGGAAAGCTTTGAAACGACCTCTTTCTCTGCCGCGCAGGCCTCGAAAAGCCTGTCGCTCGTCCCGTCCGGCGTCAGTTTGTCATACCGAGTCATGTATCCTCCTCAGGGTCAAAACCCATGATGTCCTCCACGTACCTTACAAAATCCCCGCCGTAACTGAGCGTATAATCATACAGGATCGGCTCCTTGAATTCGTATTTCGCGACCTCGATCAACTGCCCCGCCGCAGACGTCAGCATCATCTTGTTTTCGAGCCGCTTGATCCCGGACAGCGTGTACGCCCCAAGCACCAACTGATCCTCAACCGTGACATAGAGGATTTCCTTCACATCGTCATTGAGCCGATAGACCGCCCCGTCCACATGCCGGTTGTCGTCCGTGAAGCACACATAGAGCTTGCCGCCCTCCGTCAGGTTTTGAAGCGAGCCCAGATACCGGTCGTCCAATTCATCGAGTACATTCTCCGCCGGGCCCGCGATTTCGTACACCGTCACAAATTCGGGCCGCGCGAGCTTCATGGCCGCTTCCGCTTCCGATATCGCAAACGCGGACAGCACCGCAAACGACGCGACCTTCCACGACTCCGGTTCCGCCGGCATCGCGCTCCGGCCGCCGCGTTCCGCTTCCTCCCCAAGCAGGCGCAATTCAGAGGTGACAATGCGATGCCCCCGATCCTCTTCAATCACGGACTCGCAGAAAAAGACCCGCTGCCCCTCGTCGTCCACCCCCCGCCTGATCTCATTGCGGCAAAGCGTCGCAAGCCCGCCGTTCCCCATCAAATCCCGCGGCACAGGCGCGGCCGAAAGCATATCAGCTGCGTAATAATCCTGTGCAAAATAGCGCATGAGGAAATAATTAATAAGTTGATTCGCGGACGTGATCGCCCCGCTGATCCTGTGAAAGAGCATGGCCTCCCGTTCCGCGCTCATGTTCGTTTCCCGCGCGAGCACAAACGCGTACTCCTCGCGTTCATCCGGAAGCTGTGTCCCAAACTGCTTATTGAGCGCCGCAAACCCCTGCACCAAAAAGAGCGCCTCGTTCATCGTGAGCATCTGTTTCTGCGCGCCGAGCCCGCCGAGCATAGACTGCTCCGTTTCCTGAAGCTCCTCGCTGTCATCCCCATATATTCCCTGATACGACTCGATGCCCTCCTCCGTCGTTTCAACATAAAAGAACTGGTGCAGCGACCGGTCTTTCCCTTCTATCGCCAACGTGCCCGAAAGCTGCCAGTGTATATAAATAACAAGGACGCCCATGAGCCTGGTGTCCGTCGCATACGCATCGATAAACTTTTGCTCCGGCACCGGCCGTTTGAGCTGACCGCCCCGAATCACTTTCAAATCGCTTTTTTCCAGCATTACGCCTCCATATTCCGCAATATTCCAATATCTATCATTGTAGAGTATTCCCCGCAATCTGTAAACAAAAATAGCAAGCGCCCGCAC
>JAITNA010000152.1 GCA_031290715.1 Eubacteriales Family XIII. Incertae Sedis bacterium
TGCGAAGGTGTTATTATTACATTGCAACGTGCTGTGGTTCACATGTAAGACCGGTTGACGACACAGTGTGTTGTTTTTTTGTGAGAAAATGGATTTGGAGGCAGAATCATAATGGAACAAGGACAGGCTGGAAAAGAAAAAACGCGGATTTGGACGAGGGATTTCACCTTGGCGACGTTGGCGGGCTTGTTCTCGGCCATGGTTTTCTATATCACGCTGACGACGCTCGCCATGTACGCCGGCCGCTCGTTCGGCACGGGCGCCGGCCTGTCGGGCTTGGTCGCGAGCATCTTCATTCTCGGCGGCGTGGCCGGCAGGATTTTCAGCGGAAGATATTTGGATCGCGTCGGGCGCAGGCGGCTCGTCCTGATCGGGGGCGTCCTGTTTTTCTTGATCAGCCTGACATACCTGCTTCCCGTCGGGCTCGGGGCTTTGCTGGCAATCCGTTTGCTGCACGGCGTTACATTCGGAATCGTCCACACGGCTTTGGCCACGATCGTCGTGGGTTTCATCCCGCCCAAAAGACGCGGCGAAGGCATCGGTTTCTTCTCCTTGAATTTTGTAATCGCGACGGCGCTTGGGCCGTTCATCGGCCTGTCGGTAATCCGGCATTTCTCCTATACGATGCTGTTCGCCCTGTGCGCGGGCTCCGCTTTGCTCTCTCTGCTGTTCGCGGTTTTCATCCATATCGAAAAACCGGTGTTCACGGAAGAACAGCTTGCGCGCCTTCACGCCCGGTTTTCACTTCGGGATATCTTTGAAACAAAAGCGCTGCCGCTCGCGTTTGTGATTATCCTATTGAGCCTCTGCTATACCGGCGTGACGGCTTTTCTCGATTCCTATACCACCGGGCTTGGCATGGCGTCTGTCGCCCCGATATTTTTCGTCGTGTACGCGGCGTTCATTTTGCTGATCCGCCCGCTCGCGGGGAAATTGCTCGACCGAAAAGGCGATAACATCGTAATGCTGCCGACGCTGCTGTGCTTCGTTTGCAGCCTGCTGCTGCTGAGCGCCGCGAAAACTTGGCCGATGTTCCTGTTTGCGGCCGTGCTGATGGCGCTCGGCTACGGGAACATTCTGAACATCGGGCAGGCGATCGCCATCAAATCCGTAGACGTCCACCGGATCGGGACGGCCACCTCGACCTACTTCGTTTTTTCCGACGCGGGCATGGGGATCGGCCCGCTGCTCATGGGCGCCGTCTGTTCCCGCGCGGGCTTCCCGCCGATGTACAGAGCGGAAGCCTGTATCGCCGCGGCCGCATTGGTTTTGTATTGCGTGCTGCACGGGAGGTTCGCGGGAAAGGTTCGGTAGATGACGCGGAGCGGGCAGCGGGCGCGGGACTCAAAACCGGATCGGCTCTCCTGCTTTTGGCACTATGACTTTGATGCCGGGGCGCTGTTCTTTCATCGCGGCGAGGAAGGGGGTCAGGTCTACGTTGCGCGAGGCCGGCGGGAACGCGTCGTCGAAATGGTCGAGCAGGACCGTTCGCGGGGACAATTCCCGCATCATCTCTATGGCGTATTTGAGATTGTTCGTGTGCCCTTGGTAGGGGAGGATCAGCACATCGGGCCGCGCGTAATCCTTTGTAACGATTCCGGGCGGCAGGGCCATACTGCCGAGCAGGAGTATGGTCTTTTCTTCGGTTTCGATTTTGAAGATTAGCGTTTCGCCCTTTTCCAAAAAGTGCGGGTGCGTTTTTCGGATAAGGGCGCGGTTTTCCGGGTATTTCAACATACGCGGGCTGAGGAGCGTGCGCAGGACTAAGGGCGGGTCGAATTTCGCGTGTTTGCCTTTGAGCGCTATGACCCGGACCGGGCCGAAGGAGAGCGTGCCGCCGGGCGCAACAGGCACAATCCGCGACGCGTCCGTGCCGGCGTTTATTAACGTTATTCGGGGGGTTTTGGTGCAATATACGACGGCGCCGTTTTTCGCGAGGGCCGGCGTGTTCAGGAGGTGATCCAAGTGGCCGTGCGTGATCAGGATGTTCGGGAAGCCGTGAAAGACCTCGGGCCGGGTGGGGGTCGCGGCGCCGGGCAGCGGGACGAAGGGGTCGAAAAGGAGCCTTGTCCCCTCCGATTCGAGCGCGATGGACGCGTTGCCGTGCCAAGTGATGTTCATCTGAGGTACGCCGCCATTTCCCCGAGGTCCGCGAATACGGCGTCGGGCGCCACGCCGGAACCGGCGACATCCTCCGCGCGCGTTTCGCCCGACAAGACGAGGAAGCCTTTCGCGCCGTTGTTGACGCCCGCGGCGACGTCTGTATAGAGCCGATCCCCCACGAACGCGATGTCCGCGGCGGCGTACCCGGTCGCGGACAGAATCATATCCGGCGTTTCGGGAAACGGTTTGCCGAGATAGCGCGGCGGCCGCCCTGCCGACAGCGCGACGGCGGCGCAAAGGGCCCCGCAGTCCGGGATGAACCCGGTTTCGGTGGGGCAGTTGATGTCGGGATGGGTCGCCAGAAATACGGCGCCGTTTCGGATGGCGCTGCAGGCGCGTTCCAATTTATAATAATTCAGTTCGGTGTCGAACGCGCAGACGACGACGTCCGGCCGTTCCCTGCCGGCGATGTCCGGCGGGCCTTCGGCAAGATTGATTCCGCTCTCGCGAAACTGATTTCTCAGGGCTTCGGTCCCCATCAGGAACACGGACTCCCCTTTGTGAAAAGTTTCCAAGTAACGAATCGTTACATCGCCGGAAGTCATGATACCGGATCGGTCGATTTCGCAGCCCATCCGCTTGAGTTTCTCGATGTACAGCTCGGGCGTCTTTGAGGAGTTGTTCGTGAAAAACAGGAAGTCTTTGCCGCTTTCCCGGATCGCGTCAAGGAACGGGAGCGACCCTTTGAAAATCCGGTCCCCCAGATAGAACGTCCCGTCCATGTCCAAAACGAACAGTTTCACATCTTTCAGGATATCTTTTTTTATCGCCATCGAAGCCCTCCCGCGCGGATTCAAGTACTATGTGTCTATTCAGACCCCTGCTAAAATGTTGTCATTCTTGGGGCCGCCGCTTGCGGTGGATCCCGAGAATCCAGAGGTAAATATGTCACTGGATTCCCGCATTCGCGGGAATGACAAGGTTTCTGCCGCATACCTCTGAATAGACACAGTACTATAGTAGTGTTATTATTTCAATCTTATCACATGTTCGGTGTGATATACTATGACATTGCGAGGTGATTTTGGTGGAATACAGAACAATCAAAAAATTGGACATAGACGTCAGCGTCGTCGGGCTTGGCGGCGAGCATTTGGACGGGAAGCCCTATGCGGACGCCGAACGCGTCATACACACCGCGCTCGACGCCGGCGTCAATATCATGGACCTCTTCATGCCGGGCGATGAGATTCGCGCGAACATCGGGCGGGCGATCCGCGGGCGGCGGGACAAGGTCATGATTCAGGGGATGATCGGCTCCGTCGATGTCGGCAAACAGTACGATATCAGCCGGGAACCTGCGACTGTCCGGCGTTACTTTGAGCGCTTGCTCGCCTGCCTTGATACGGACTATATCGATTTCGGTATGCTTTTTTTCATCGATTCGGACGCGGCTTTTGAGAAGGTATTTGAGGGCGATAGCTTGGCCTACGCGCGGCGCTTGAAACAGGACGGAACCATTCGCGGGATCGGCGCCAGTTCGCACGACCCGGTCGTCGCGCGCAGGATGGTCGAAACAGGCGAACTGGACCTTCTGATGTTCAGCGTCAATCCGGCTTTCGACATGATGCCGCCGGGCCTGACGCCGGACACGATGCTTGATGATGAAAACTTTGCGGCCGCGGCGGGCATTCAGCCGGACCGCGCGGCCCTTTACAAAGCCTGCGAACGCGAACACGTCGCTGTCACGACGATGAAAACGCTCGGCGCCGGCAAATTGCTTTCGCCCGCGCATACGCCTTTCCGGGGGGCGATGACGCCCGCGCAATGTATCGCGTATGCCCTTGACCGCCCCGCCGTCGTCAGCGCCCTCATCGGCTGCAAGACAGCGGAGGAAGTGAGCGAGGCGTTGAAATACCTTTCCATGGGCGCGGAGGAGCGAGATTACTCGGAGATTCTCGGCGGCGAACACGGCAATTTTAAGGGGAACTGCGTGTACTGCAACCACTGTCTGCCTTGCCCTGCCGGGATCGACATCGCGGCGCTGACCCGCGATCTCGATATCGCGCGGGCGGGTGAGGGCATCGCCCCGCCTTCCGTCGTTTCGCATTACGGCGGCCTTTCCGCGCACGGCTCTGATTGCACCGCTTGCGGGCATTGTGAAAAACGCTGCCCCTTTGATGTCCCCGTTATTGAAAACATGCGCTGTGCCGCGGGAGTATTCGGACTATGAAAAAACCTCTTCGATTTTTGGGCTGCCTGATTCTGATCATCCTTCTAACGGTGTCGGCCGCCGGCTGCGGCGGGATGCCATCCGGCGGCACAGGCGGCGCGAATCCGGACGGCGCGTCCGCGTCTGCGTCGCTGACAGAAGCGGACACGGCCTTCGACGCGTTTACAGACGAATTGTTCCGCAAATATGTTTCCGCTGATACGATTACGCTCAATTTCCTGCTCATCCATCCCGAAAACTACGGGGTGGAAAAACCGAGCCCGACCTTTGGCGATTTCGGGGAAGCCTACTTCCGCGAGTCGCTGGCCGAGGACGCGGAAAGCCTTGAAACCCTGCAGGGCATCAAACGGAAAACCTTGAGCCCCGATCGGCAAATCACCTACGACATCCTCTTTGACTTGTTGGAATCGGGCCTTGATTCCGAGGAATATCTCTATTTCGATGAGATTCTTGAGCCCATGCTCGGCTTCCAGGCCAATCTGCCTGTGTATCTGGCAGAATACCGATTTGACGAAAAAGGCGACCTTGACGAATACATCGAGCTGCTCGGCGCGCTGCCGGAATATTTCGAGAAAATCGCCGTGTTTGAACGGGAAAAGAAAGCGCGGGGGACGTTCATGCCTGTAAAATCCGCCGCCGCGGTGATCGAGCAGATGGAGGATTTCACGGCCGATCCCGAGGGAAATCTTTTGATCGGCGTCTTTTCTGACAATCTTGCGGAGATTTCGGACTTGACCGACGAAGAGCGGGCCTCTTATGAAGAAGCAAACCGAAAGGCCGTCCTTGAAATCGTGATTCCGGCCTACAACACGCTCAGCGGCGTAATGCGCGAACTCAACGAGGGCAACACGCGCACATCGGGCCTAGGCGCCATCCCCGGCGGCAAAGATTATTATTCCCTCTTGGTCAAAAGCTCGACGGGCTCTGATCGCAGTGTGGAGGAAATCGACGAAATGCTGAGCGCGGAGCTGGACCGCGGCATTGCCGAGATCACGGAAATCTATCAAAACACGCCGCAGGCCTATGAGGATTCGCTCGATCCGGACTATCCGGAAACGGAGCCGGAGCAAATTCTGAAATTTCTGCGCGGGGCGGTCGGTGCGGATTTCCCGGCGGTCGCGGAGGGCAGCTCCTTTGAAATCAAATACGTCGACCCCTCGCTCGAGGACTATTTGAGCCCCGCGTTCTTCCTCATCCCGCCCATCGACGGGACAGGGAAAAATGCGATCTACATCAACAAAGGCTCGGACCAGACGAACAGCGAACTCTTTCCGACGCTTGTACACGAGGGCTATCCGGGGCATCTCTACCAATTTGAGTTTGCGCGGGGCCTTGGCCTGGCGCCGATTCGCTACCTTTTGAACATGAGCGGATATGAAGAGGGTTGGGCGACCTATGTGGAGATACAATCTCTGCGATTTGCGGGGCTGAAGGACGAGGAAAGCGCCGCGTTCGCGGACGACCGCCTATACCGGCTCTGCTTGCAGGCAAAAGCCGACATCGGCGTTCATTATTATGACTGGAGCGCGGACGACGTCGGGAAGATGCTTGCGGAGTACGGCATTCCGGCGAGCAGCGCGGAGGCCGTGTATGATTCGGTTTTGGACAATCCCGCGAACATCCTGAAATATATCGTCGGCTGCCTTGAATTCACGGAACTGCGAGGACGGGCGGAGGAAGCGCTCGGTTCGGATTTTGACGCGGTTTCTTTCCACCGGGCCTTGCTTGAAAACGGGGCCGCGCCGTTCAGCGTCGTATCCGATCATATCGACCGGTGGATTAAAGAAGAAAAGCTGCAGGTCGCGGCGTAAGGGAGCGTTACGAAATAAATCGGACAAATTTGGCGCAGGATTTTTTCGGCATGCAAGACGGCGGAACCCGCGGGTCACTTTGCGCCGAAAGACCACCGAAACACTTTCTTGAGCGCGGGCAGAATGAGAAAAGCAAGCGTCCCGCCGGCGGCGGCCATGAACAAATTCGGAAGGGAAACCGCCGCGGAAATGAACGCGGCCTGTTTCTCGATCAATCCGAGGATGACCGGAATCACGAGCCTGACGACGCTGAAATAAATGATGAGGAATTTCAACGACGCCGCAATGATCAGCGCCAGTACCCACGTCGCGTACTGCGGGATTTTTTGCCAGTTTCCGATATGGGACCAAAGCAAAATCAAGCCGATGTTGCCAAGGACAATGAGCGGAATAATGGACCAGTCCGGCCCGATCCCGATCATTTTCGCGAAAATAGGCGAAAATACCCCCACCGCGGCGCCCGTTGACGGACCGCAGACGACGACGGATACAATGAGAATCAGGTTGACAAGCACGCCCGTGACCAAGGTTGAGCCAAACTGGGCAGTAGCAAACTGAACCACAACCAAGCCGGCGATAAAGGCCGCCGTGCGTGTGATCCAAAGCGCTTTGCCCTTCAAGGTGATCGGCGCCTCTTCCCGTTTGTCAAACTGCATTACCTTATCTGTAATCATGTCTTTTTCATTATATTATCAAAGGAAGCAAATGTCACGGGCTTTACGCGAAAAATGCTTAGTAAAAATGCTTTAGTAAAAATGCTTTGCAACTGACCGAAGCGGGGTAAAAGTAAAAATATTTTGATTTATATTGACTTGTTTATCTTCATACGCTATAATCAATACATCCTATTTAATGAGGAGGTATTTGACACATGAAACGCAAGGTCACGGAAAATTTAATCCATTGGAAAGAAAAACCGGCAGGGCGTATGCCGCTGTTGGTCTACGGCGCAAGGCAGGTCGGCAAGACCTATATTATACGGGAGTTCGGCGAGCGGCATTATAAGAATGCAGTCTACTTCAACCTTGAAACCAATCAAACAGTCAGCTCCTATTTTGCCGACAACATTGAGCCGGAACGCATTCTGCGGTTTTTGGAAACGGAATCGCGGGAGCGAATCATCCCCGGTGAAACGCTCATCATTTTCGACGAAATACAGTCCTGCCCCCGAGCGCTGACCTCTTTGAAATACTTCAACGAGAAAACACCGGAATATCATATTATCGGTGCGGGCAGTCTGCTCGGCGTAGCAATCAACCGCGAAAAATATTCCTTCCCGGTGGGCAATGCGGATTCATTGACGATGTTTCCGCTCGATTTTGAAGAATATCTTTGGGCGCTTAGCGAAGAATTGCTTTGTGAAGAAATCAAAAATTCTTTTGATGCCAATGAAGCGCTGCCTCTTGCTCTGCACGAAAAAGCATTGGATTTATACCGGCAATACCTCATCATCGGAGGAATGCCGCGAGCGATTTTGGAGTTCATGGAAACGAAAAGCTTGCTCACCGTGCCGGATGTGCAAAACAAAATCATCAATGATTATATTGCAGATATGGCGAAGTACGCCGCCAACACCGAAAGCGTGAAAATCCGCGCGGCATTTAATTCTATCCCGGTTCAGCTTGCAAAGGACAATAAAAAATTCCAATATAAGCTGGCACAAAAGGGCGGTACGGCAACCATTTTCGGCGCGGCGATTGAGTGGTTGGAATTTGCCGGGGTAGTTTTGAAATGCCAGAAAATCGAACAGGGCTTTATGCCGATTTCTGTTTACAGCGACCTTTCCGGCTTCAAATTATATATGAGTGATGTGGGCTTGCTGACGATGAAAAGCGGCATTTCGCAGTCAACGGTTTTATCGGCAGGACAAATCGACAATACTTTTCTTGGCGCCGTGTCGGAAAATTATGCGGCACAGGCATTGCACAACAAGCATTACGGACTTTACTATTGGACAACAGACGGAACCTCTGAGCTTGATTTTGTGCTGCAAAAGGGTGATGATATTATTGCAGTTGAGGTAAAAACAGGCACCCGCACAAAATCAAAAAGCCTGAATATGTTCGTGACAAAATACAAGCCTGCCTATTCGATCCGGATTTCATCCAAAAATTTCGGCTTTGAGAACAATATTAAATCCGTGCCGCTGTATGCTGTGTTTTGCATTTGATTTACACTCACCTTTGACAAGGAGCCGAGCCGATGATTCACTTCCCCGCTGACCGACATTTCGGTCACGCCAACATTCTTGGCGACCTATTTTTTCGCAACTCCATACCCGCCGACGAACTGTCCTATCGGGATAACCGCCTGTTTCTGAATTATGTTGGGTTAAAACGAATAAGTGACGGCTTCGCTGACGGCGACCCACTGCCCAAAGCTGTTATTGCTGCCCACTCACATATTGACTCACGCTTGAACATAATCTTTATTGCCCAAAATCCGGCACAAATCGGCAATGACCTCTGATTTTCTGCAAATTTTATGATACACTATCATTAAGTTGTATAAGCTTGAAATGTGGGAGCGAAATTATGAGTGAATCAGCAGAAAAATGGCTTTCGATGAATGAGATTGCACAACATTTAGGTATCAGTCGCGATACGGTTCTGACTTGGATTAAAGATAAGAAGATGCCCGCCCACAAAATTGGTCGCATTTGGAAGTTTCAAGCGTCTGAGGTTGATGCTTGGATAAAAAACGGCAACAGCGCGGAGTAAAATTAGTGAACAAGGGGGCAAGTCATGTTCCACAAGATGATAAACACGGCAAAGGACAGATGGTACAGTTCACCGGACTGCACTGTCAATTCTCTCGTCGATTATATTGTAGATATGGGTCAAATGCGTGACGCGCAGATTGAAGCCATTAAAACTTACTTGTTTCTTAAAATCGCTTGTGGGAATAATCCGCTTGTTTCTTTGTTCCGTCAGGGCGCTTTCAACACCTTGAGTCTGGACGATGTAGAGCTATTGGGAGCGACAAAGGATTTTCTCAAATCCAACCTCTCTGCCGTTGCGCTGCTTGAATACGCGTTGCTGAAAAACGACTCCGGCGAGCAGGTTTCCGAGAAGCTGGAAAAGCAAATCAAAAAATCACCTAAATCTATTGATTACACTCGGTTTTGGATTGATGCCTTTTACGGTGTTACATATACGGATTATCTTTTCAGCCTGCCGATGGGTGCGGGCAAAACCTATCTCATGGCGGCATTTATCTATCTTGACTTATATTTTGCTTTGAACGAACCGGCAAACCCGGCGTTTGCGCACAACTTTATTATCTTTGCGCCGTCGGGGCTGAAATCCTCTGTTGTTCCCAGCCTGCGTACAATCCAAAAGTTTAATCCAGCGTGGATTATCCCCGAACCATCCGCAACGGACATTAAGCGCAAAATGCTGTTTGAGGTGCTTGACCAGAGCAAGACCGCAAATAAATCCAACAAAACAAAGAATCCAAATGTGCAGAAAATCTCCAATCATCAGCCTTTGCTTGAGCTATTTGGCTTGGTGGCTGTGACAAACGCCGAAAAAGTCATACTCGACCGCATAAAAGAAAGTCATGGGCAAATCACTTTTTTGGAAGAAAGCGACGACGAAAAAGACCGTCAGGCAAACGAGCTTCGGAATTTAATCGGCAAGTTGCCCTCGCTCTCCATTTTCATTGACGAGGTTCATCACGCGGTCAGTGATGAAATCAAGCTCCGCGCGGTTGTCAACAAATGGTCTGAAAATAGAACCGTCAATTCCGTTATCGGGTTCTCCGGCACTCCGTATCTGGAGAAAGCCGAAAAACACCAAGTCGCCGATGGACTTTCCGTTGCGTCCGCTGAAATCTCAAATATTGTCTATTACTACCCGCTGATTAACGGCGTGGGCAATTTTCTGAAACGTCCGATTGTCAAAATATCAGACGTGGCAAGTAGCGCACAGCTTGTGGAAGACGGCTTGCGCGAGTTTTTCGATAAATATAAAGATACCGTTTATGAGGTTGGGTTGACAGCCAAGCTCGGTGTTTACTGCGGCACGATTGAAAAGCTGGAGCAGGTTGTATATCCGCTTACCGCTCGGATCGCGGCGGAATATGGCTTGCCGTCCGATTGTATTCTCAAGTTCCATAAGGGAAACAAAGACTATCCGCAGCCCGTTGACAGTCAGCTTGCGTTTGATACGCTGGATATGTCGATTTCCAATATTCGCGTTGTGCTTCTCGTCCAAATCGGCAAAGAGGGTTGGGATTGCCGTAGCCTTACCGGGATTATTCTGTCCCAAGAGGGCGACTGCCCAAAAAATATGGTGCTGCAAACCTCCTGCCGCTGTCTGCGTCAGGTCGTGAGAAACGCGCCTGAAACCGCGCTTATTTATCTCAATGAAAGCAACGCCGATAAGCTGAACGCACAGCTTGAACAGCAACATCACATCTCACTGAAAGAGTTTTCATCGGCTGATAATACAAAAGAAACGATAAAGCGTTACGACCGCACCGCCTATTTGAAGCTTCCGCCTGTTCGGTTTTATCAACTGAAAATTCACTTTGACACGCT
>JAITNA010000227.1 GCA_031290715.1 Eubacteriales Family XIII. Incertae Sedis bacterium
CGGGGTCTGCGGCGGCGGGGTCTGTAACGGGCTCTGCGGCGGCGGAAGAACTTGCGGCGGAGCTTGCGGCGAACACCGCGCCGGAGGACTCTGCGGTTGATGCCTGTATCGCGGAGGCGCGGCGCTGCCCGCGGTGCAACTGCTCGGCTTGCATTGACGCCTGTACGCTGATTCGGCACTTCAAACAAAATCCCAAGCGCATTGCCGCAGACCTCGGCGTGACGGTACTGCCGGTGGATGAGAAGATCAAACATGTCGCTTCGCGTATGCTGAACAGCTGCAATATCTGCGGCCTGTGTACGGCTGTCTGCCCGGCGGGGGTCGATACCTGCTTGGCGATGTATGAGAGCCGCCGTATCCTGCTCCGCGGCGGGCATTTGCCGGCGGCGTATCACAGCTTTTGGATGGACGATATGGCCTTTTCCATGTCGGAGGAAGCTTTTGCGGTCGTGCTGCCTGTACCGTCGGCGCTGCCTGTGCTGTCTGTGGGGTCTGAAAGCGCGGGGGAAAAGGGCGAAACAGGGCGCGGCCTGCTGTTTTTTCCGGGCTGTCAGCTCACGGCTTCGCGGCCCGATACGGTCAGCCGTACCTATGAGCATATCAAGACCATCGCGCCGAATGCTTCTATGCTGCTTTCCTGCTGCGGCGTCCCGGCCGATTGGGCGGGGGAGGAAGCGATTTTTGAAAGCACGTCGGAAAAGCTGCGCGCGGCGTGGGAGGGGCTTGGCCGCCCCGAAATACTCTATGCGTGCAGTACCTGCAAAAAGACGTTTGAAAAGGCGTCGCCTATGGTTCGCGGCAGCTTGGTCTACGAGTGGATAGCCGAAAACGGCGGCGGCGCGGCGCGTTTGCCGGGGGACGACGCGCGTTTGCCGGGCGGCGCTATGCGGGCTTGCGTGTACGATCCGTGCAGCAGCCGGGCGGACAAGGCGGGGCAGGCCGCCGTACGCGAGCTTGCGACGCGCGGCGGCTTTGTTTTGGACGAGCTTGGCCCGAGCGGGGAAACGGCTGCCTGCTGCGGGTTCGGCGGGCATATTTATCCGGCGAACCCTACGCTGCTCGGAGAAATTTTGGCGGAGCGGACGGCGGCGTCCGAAGTGCCGTATATCACCTACTGCGCGAACTGTAACGATCTGTTTTTGTCCGAGGGCAAGGATAGCCGGCATATCCTTGACATTCTCTTTCCTTCGCCCTCGGAGGAAGGTTTGCCGAGCCTTACGCAGCGCCGGGAAAACCGCCGTGCGCTCAAAGCGAAATATGCCGGGCTGAAATAAGCGCCGCGGCCGCCGGCTCTGTTTGAGGTGTCCATTTCGCCGGAACTCGAGAAGAAGATGGACCGGCTCCTGCTGCTTCGCGAGGATGTCGAACGGGCTGTCGCGTACTGCGAGGGGGAGAACGCGAAGGTCGTCGATCCCGTGAGCGGCTATTCGATCGGCTATCGGCAGGGCGGGGCGGCCACCGTCTGGGTTGTGTACTCGGTCACGGATCGCGCACAGGCGGTGTTATACAATGTGTACAGCCACCGCATGAAGATTGAGGGATAGCGGCGTGGAGTGGGTACGTATTAATTATAATATGAAAATAGTAGGCGCGGGGCATTATGGAACACATTGACGAGGGCGGGCTATATTGCGCGCGGTGCGCGGTGCCGCTTGCGCGGATTGAAACGAAATTTTCGTATCTCGGGCACGACTTCAAACACCCTGTTTTGAAGTGCCCTGTCTGCGGGCAGCTCTATCTCCCCGAGGACTTCGTTGACAGCAAGATTTTTGAAGTGGAAACCCTGCTCGAGGACAAGTGATGGACGGCGAAAGGAGTTTCCCAAAATCGTTGCGGCGACAGGCGCGGGCCGCTTCTCTCTATGGTTAACATTCAATTAACAAGCTATCTGCTAAGATGAAATCAAGTTATGAGTGCGGTGAGGTCAGGCTTTTCTGGATGGCGAGCGTGCTCTCCCGGTCCCATAGCTGAAGACCACTGAGCAGTGGACCGATCTCTTTCCCCCTACCTCTTCCCCCTAACTTTTAGGCCCGCTGCTCGGGGGTTTTTTATTTTTATAATTTAATTTTCATCTCAACAACAACCTCTCCCAATCGTCAGGAAATCCTACATGCCTTAGTAATGCAAAAGGGTGAGCAGTGAATATCGTTCTGATTTCCGAAACTAATTGCTCTTGTACGGTGTCAAACGGCAGCAAATTATATATCGCGTAGATGAAAGCGAAAGCCCGGGTCGGTATAATATCTTTTTTGTGCTTGCTCGGCAGACGAACCGGACAAGATCGTAAATCGCGGTTGTAAAATCTGCCGCCGTGAGCCGCGATGTTACGAACATACACACAGCATTGCAGCCAATTTTCTATGTATTTTCGGTTGTATCGAAAACACCTCTTTGCGATATCTTCCCGATCCTCAGTGTGCATGTTTTTAAACATCATCGACGACACCCCAAAAGAGGTTGCTTCGATAGCGACCCAAAGAGGGAACACGCTATTCAAATCTTCAACATGGTGGTGAACAAAGGCATCGTCAGAACGCGACAACTCATCATCTAATTTTGTAAGAAAACGGGCATGGTACAGTGGATTGTCAAAAGTACTCGCGTCAAGATAGCCGAGCGCCCCGTATTTTCCCGCGTGGAAGTGCGCAACGCAGGTGCGTAGAGCCACCTCGATGAACGCTGTGTAGGCGTATATGGTTTTTCGGAAATCGCAGTCAAAATAGTACAGGTCGCATACATCCTCAAACGACACGTCGTTATAAAAGCGATCGTGCTTTTGTAAGGTCAAAGTGTAAGCACTGAAGCGGTAATAATTGACGCGTTTCAAGAACTCGACTGCCGTAGCCTCGTCGTCGATTCGCAGCCCGCGTTCGCGCAAAAGTTGGACTTGCTCGGTATAGGTCTTATACTCTTTTGTATTTCCGACATTCAACATGATTCCCTCCAAAAACTCAAAATCCCCACCGTGTTACGCATCGTTGAGAGGCTTGGTGGGGTCCGTTATATTTATATAACCACACCTCGGTTGTATTGTCAAACAAAAAATTCAACTTACTGCATTTCTTCACACCCTCATGGCGTAGTTTTAACGAGTGCATAAATATATTTTTATAAATGGTTATAGATTACCGATGAAGTTAACATTCAGTTAACATTAATTTTGTTATGATGGGGTCAAGAAAGAACAAGCGAACAACTGAATAGCGAGTTTCTCCCCCTCCCCTACCTCTCCCCTATTTATATCTCGCTATTCAATAACAACTCCTTTTTCATACGCACAGCGGACGGATTTTTCTAATCCGTCCGCTGTGTCGTGAGAACAAATTCGCCGTGAAAGCAAATGTATAACTATTCAAACATGGATGTTCATGTTCAATTCCTATCGGCCAAGGGCGCTTCCTCAATTTTCCCGAACGCGTTATCAAGATGATCCTTTGAATACGCGAATTTTTTTGTGAGCAGACTCACGACGGGAACAATCACGACAGACACCGCCATTGCCGTCACGCCGAATACCGGCGCCATGCTCTTTGCGGCGGCGAAGCCTGAGCCGGCGATGTTGATCGTCAGCATGAGCCCTACGACAACCGGCCCGGCGAGCAAGCCCGCCCACGCGCCTGCTTTTGTGATGAATTTGCCGTACAGCCCCCAGATAAAGGGCCCGATGAAGGAACCGGCTACGACGCCCCACGAGAAGCTCATCAGATTGACGATGAAGGAGATGTTCATGGTCGCAAAGACAAAGGACAGCGCGATGAAAACGACGCAGAAGACCCGCAGCGTAACGACCTGAGCCTTTTGCGAGAGGTCTTTCCTGACGCTGCGGATGAGGTCGATGGTGACCGCCGAGCTCGAGGAGAGTACAAGCGCGGAGAGCGTCGACATCGAAGCGGACAGCAGCAGCAGCATGATGATACAAAGCACCACGACGGAGAACGTACCGCCGGACAAGGCTTTCATCAAAATCGTCGGGACGACATTGTCGTAGCCGCCTTCCACAGCCGGCAGGCCGTCCGCGCCCGCGTCAATGAAAAGACGCCCCATGGAACCGACGAAATAAGCGCCGCAGCCGATGAATACCGCGAATATCGTGGAAACGACCGTCGCCTTGCGAATGCTGCTTTCGTCTTTGATGGCATAATATTTGTGTATCATCTGCGGCATGCCCCAGACACCGAAGCTCGTGAGCAGAATATTGATATAAAGTGTCTTTTTCATGGCGCCGCCCGCCAAATCGACAAGGCTCGGGTCGATGCTTTTGAGGTTGTCAATCATCGCGCCGATCCCGCCGACTTCCGGGCGGTTCAGGAGAATGACGACCATGGCCGTGATCCCGACGAACATGATGATTCCTTGAATGAGGTCGTTCCACGCTGTTGCGACATAGCCGCCGAGTACGAGATAAATACCTGTGAGAATGGCGACAATGATCATGCACATCTGCGGCGAGGCACCGACAAAGATCGCGGAAAACAGCGTGCCAAGCCCCTTATAAACACCGGCCGCGTAGGGTACGAGGAAGATGAAAATAATCAAGGCCGCGTAAATCTTCATCCTCGGACCGAGATAACGCGCGGCAAAAAACTCCGGCATTGTCCGGGCTTCGAGTTTGTGTGTCATGCGGCGCGTCGGTTTCGCGAGGACGACCCACGCGATCAGACAGCCGAGAACGGCGTTCCCAACGCCGATCAGGATACTGCCCATGCCGACAATCCAGCCGAACATGCCCGCGTACCCGATGAAGATAACGGCTGAAAAGTATGAAGTGCCGTATGAAAAGGCCGACAGCCAAGGGCCTACGTTCCTGCCCGCGAGAAAAAAACCTTCCACGGATCCTGTCTGCTTCGACGAGAGCGCCCCGACGACCACACAGACAAAAGTGAATACCACAATTGCAATGACCGCTATTACTTGTGTCATAGCTCCTACCTCCCTGCATACCTACTGTGCGGGTTTCCCCGCGGCTACAAACTCATCATAGCACACCGCGCTTTTGCGGTAAAGCAAATTTTCCAAGCAAATTTTCCCGCTATATTTACGGTTTTCCGCACTGCGCCATTGTGATAAAATAAAACAATGGTACAGAGAACGAAACAGAAACAAAGGAATAAACAATTCGCGGCCGCCGAACAGATTCTTCTATCCATCATTGTCGTGGTGCCGATTCTCGTTGCTTTTTATTTTGGCGTACCGGCCCGCAGTGAACGGCAGAAGGACGACGCGCTCGCCGCGCTGCGGCATGTGAGCGCAGTGAGCGGGGTGCTTGTCGCGGCGCGGGCCGGCAGCATGATGTATCGAATAGATTACAATGTGAGCGGAGAGGCGGGCGCGTCGGTCGAGCCGCAAAGCAGCCTTTTGCGAAAGGGGGAGGGCGTCGAAAAACTGCCCGTCGCCCGCAAAGAAGGCTATCGTTTCACGGGATGGTATCTGGGCGCGCCCGACGACGAAGCCGCGGCATTCGTCGACAATTCCTGTCTTGATCTGATCCCGAAAACGGAACCGGTTGTCCTTTACGCCCGTTTTGAACCGAAGCCTACCGGGGTTGACAGAAGCGTGCGGGGTCTGCCTGTGTTCATGTATCACAGGTTCTACGACCCGGCCGCGGGGGACAAGAAGTTTGACGGAAACGATTTGTATATTCAGGACTTTGAGGACCAGCTCCGGTATTTGACGGAAAACGATTTCTATTTCCCGGATTGGGATGAGGTGGAATCCTTTGTCAAAGGCGATATGCTGCTGCCCGAAAAGAGTGTCGTGCTCACCTCCGACGACGGCGACGAGAGCGTTTTCCGTTTGGCAATTCCCCTCGTTGAAAAATACAAAGTGAAAATGACGTTCTTTATGATCGGCAAGGACACCTCCGCTGAAGCGATCGCGCCTTACCGGTCGGAGCATGTCATTTTTCATTCGCACACCTACGGAATGCACAGGCAGGAAGCGCCGGTGTGGGAGGGCGTGATTCGCACGATGCCGGCCGCGAGCATTATTGCGGACACAGAGCGCATGTACGAAATGCTCGGGACGAAACAGGTCGTTTGCTATCCGTACGGACACACGAACGACCGCGTGATCGGAATCCTGCAGGACGAGGGGGTGGAAATGGCTTTCACGACGGTGTACGACCGCTGCTACCCCATGATGAACCCGCTGGCTCTGCCGCGCATCCGCATTTTCGACGGAAACGACCTCAATTGGTTCATTGACAGCGTGAGCTGAATCGTTACGAATTGACAGCGTGAGTCCGGGGAATCATAATCATTCAAACCCGCTTTTTTTACTGTAATAACGCAAGGCGAAATTGAGAACCAACGCCAGGATCGCGATTACAATAATCATAATAAACGTGCTGCCGTATGCGCCGCCGCTTGCTTCTTGAAGCCTGCTGGACACAATCGGGCCGATGATTGCGCCGGGAATAACCGAAAACGTAGCGGTACTCAGATTGACCGCGTAATGCTTCGGGCCGAAGTAGTTGTTGACGACTGTCGATATGGACGGAGGGGCTCTGCCAAAGCTGATTCCGACAAGCGGAAGGCCGATGAAAATCAGAATCGGGATGTTCAGGAACGCCCCCGCGCTGAGGATGATTCCGGCGAGAAGCAAGACGGACGTCCCCGCCGTCATCGAAAAATGCCGTCCTTTCCGGTCGTGAAGGGCGCCGATTGATACGCGGCCGACCCCGTTGAATACGGAAACGAGAAGGCCGGCCACGGGCGCCGCCCCGAAAGCCGACGCGATGGTCGCCGCGCTGTTGATGACGAGCAGGCCGCCGATACAAAGTGCGATGTTCCAAAGACAGAGCGCCCAGAAGATGGGGGAGCGCAGCATTTCTTTTGTCGTTGCTTCCGCGCGCACGGCCGCCTCTTTCGTTTCCCCTGCGGGCTTTCCGGCGGGCGGCCATTTGAAGAGAAAAGACGCGATGGCGAAAATGATGCCGACACCGATGCCGAGAATGAGGAAAGACGGAGAAAGCCCGCGGCTGCCGATCAGTGCATTGACAATACTGCCGAGCGCCAAGCCGCCGAAGCCGAAGCACATGAGCAGCACACCCGACACCATGCCGGGGTTTTCGGGAAACCATTTTGTAAGGGTATTGAGCGCGGCATTGTAGACAAGGCCGACCCCGCCGCCGCACAAAATCCCGTACAGCAGGTACAGCGCCCAAAGGCTTTTCGCCGGATGATCCGCGTCAAGCAGCAGCGCCACGCCGCAAAAGCCAATCAGGAGCATGGCCGCCGCGATGAGGATGATGAAGCGGCCGGACATCCGGGCGGCAAGCTTTCCCGCCGTAAAGCCCCCAAGACAAAAGAAAACCATGGATACGGTGAACGCGACCGAAAGCTGCGTCGGCGTCCACTCGGGGAACAGTCCGGTCAAAGGCGCCCGAAAGATAGACCACGCGTAGATCAGGCCGGCCACGAGCATCAGAACTGCGCCGGAAATCAGGACCGGCCATCTTTTATTATTGTTATTCATAAAAACCTCCGATGATATTTCAAAACGGGGCGCCGCCCGTTCGGGCCGCGCTCCTTTCCCTTGATTATGCGCCATACGCGCCGAAGATTCAATCAATATTTGGCCGCGAGCTTGATACCGGGCCGCGCAAACGCGCGGAAAGAGTGTGTTGCCAACTTTGATCGGATTCAGTATAATGATAGTCATCGGAACAATAATACGGTGTTTCCGTCCTGAAAGAAAAGGGCATGCCGATTCTGAACGCGAATAAAATATTATAATACAATACGCCTTGAACGGGGGAGATTATGTTTCATCTAAATTTAAAGACCAAGATATTTTTTCTGGTGACGGTGGTCGTGGTGGTGTCTTTTCTGGCCGCCACATGGATTGTTTCTTCCCGAAGCATCGATATGGCCAAGACAGACGCTTTCAATCTGGCGGACGAGTCGGCGGAGAAATACAAAAATGAAATCAAGGCGGAGCTTCAGGGGGCGCGCGTGACGGCGGAAACCCTTGCGACGGTGTTTGAAACGTTGAAAGACCACGGCCTCACCGACCGGCAGATGATGAACGATATCCTGCGGAACGCGTTAGCCAAAAAAGAATATATTACCGCGTTTTGCATCGCTTACGACCCGGACGCGCTCGACGGGAAAGACGCGCTGTATGCCGGTCAGGAACCGGAGTACGACGAAACGGGGCGGTATTCGCCCTATTGGAACAAGCTCGGCGGCAATATCGACGTCGAACCTTTGTACGACATTGACATCGCGGATTGGTATATCGTCCCGAAGGAAACGAAGCAGGAATACATTACGGATCCGTACCCGTATGAGGTGCAGGGACACCCTGTCATGTTGGCCAGTCTTATCTTCCCCATTCTTCACGACGATGAATTTATCGGCATTATTTCCTCTGACATTGTCCTCGACAAACTTCAGGAGATGGTGTCGCAGCCGGAAGCGCGCGGGCAGGGGGGGTACACGGAGATTTTTTCAAATGCCGGCATGGTGGTGGCTCACCCCGACAAGGAGTATTTGGGGAAAGACCTGACGGAAGTCTTTGCGTCCGGTTCGGATCAAAACGCGCTGCAGCGCGCAGAGGAAGCGAAAGACGCGATCAAAAATGGGGAACCGTATGTGTCGAGCAATGAGGATTTCTATACGGTGTATATCCCGATTCAGTTCAGCGAGGTCACAAACCCTTGGTCGGTCGCGGTCAGCATTCCGATGTCCGAAGTGCTGCAGAACGCCAACGGCATCCGGAATTATGTTATATTGATTTTTATTATTTCCATATGTGTAATCGCTTTCCTCCTTTATTTGATCGCGCGGAGCGTCACAAAACCGATCCTGCTTTTGGCCAACACCGCCAAGACGTTCGGCGAGGGGCATTTTGACGCGGAGGTGCCGGTGATCCAAAGCAACGATGAAATCGGCGTGTTGTCCGGGGCGTTCAAGGTGATGGCGGAAAAAATCAATGACCTGATTACAAAAATGCAAAACTCCGCACGGGAATTGGAGGAAAAGAACGAGTATCTGAACAGTTTGAATGAAATGCTCGTCGCCGCCAAGGAGCAGGCGGAGGAGTCGAGCCGCGCCAAGGGCGATTTTCTTTCCAATATGTCCCATGAAATGCGGACGCCGATGAACGCCATTATCGGCATGACTTCCATCGGGCGGTCGGCGGAGGACACGGAGCGGAAAGACTACGCTTTCGGGAAGATCCAGGACGCGTCCACGCATCTGCTCGGCGTGATCAACGATATCCTCGATATGTCGAAGATCGAGGCGAACAAGCTGGAGCTTTCATCCGCGGACTTCAACTTTGAAAAGATGCTTCAGCGGGTCGTCGGCGTGATCAATTTCCGCATGGACGAAAAACAGCAGAGCCTTCATGTGGTCATCGACAAGGATATTCCGCGCCGGCTCATCGGGGACGACCAACGGCTCAGTCAGGTCGTTACCAACCTGCTTTCCAACGCTGTGAAATTTACGCCCGAACATGGTTCCATCCGCTTGGATACGCATTTTGTTTCCGAGGAAAACGGGATTTGCACGATCCGCTTCGAGGTGTCCGACACGGGGATCGGGATCAGCGAGGAGCAGCAGAAGCGCCTGTTCCATTCTTTTGAGCAAGCGGACAGCAGCACCTCCCGTCATTTTGGCGGGACAGGGCTCGGCCTTGCCATCTCAAAGCGCATTGTCGAGTTGATGGGCGGTCATATTCAGGTCGAATCGGAGCTTGGGAAGGGGTCGATATTCTCCTTTACCGTACAGGCGGAGCGGGGTCAAACGGATCGGCACAGCCTATTGAACCCCGGCGTGAATTGGGGCAATATCCGCATTCTCGCGGTGGACGACGAGCCGGAAATCCGCGAATACTTTTTGGAGATTGCGCGGCGGCTCGGCATTTCATGCGACGTCGTCCCCGGCGGCGCGGAAGCCATCGCGCTGCTTGAGGGCGGCAATCATTATGATATCTATTTCATCGACTGGAAGATGCCCGGCATGAACGGCATTGAGCTTTCCAAAGCGATCAAAGCGCGAAACGCCGGAAACTCTGTCGTTACGATGATTTCTTCGACGGAGTGGGGTGTGATTTCGGACGAGGCCCGGGCCGCCGGTGTAGACCGCTTCCTGCCGAAACCGCTCTTCCCCTCCGCCATCGCGGACTGTATCAACGAGTGCCTTGGCATCGGCGATGTGCCCTCGGATATGCAGCCCGAGGAGATCGACCATTTTGCCGGCCGCCGCGTGCTGTTGGCCGAGGACGTCGAAATCAACCGCGAAATCGTACTGGCGCTGCTCGAACCGACGGGATTGACCATCGACTGCGCGGAAAACGGCGCGGCGGCCCTGCGGCTGTTCAGCGAGCATCCGGAACATTACGATATGATCTTTATGGATGTTCAGATGCCGGAAATGGATGGTCTGGAAGCGACGCGCCGCATTCGGGCGATAGATACGCCGAAAGCAAAGACCGTCCCCATCATCGCCATGACGGCCAATGTATTCCGCGAGGATATCGAGAAATGCATAGAAGCGGGGATGGACGACCATGTGGGCAAACCCGTGGATTTGGATGTAGTGATAGAGAAGCTGCGCGAGTATTTGCCGCCGGGGA
>JAITNA010000229.1 GCA_031290715.1 Eubacteriales Family XIII. Incertae Sedis bacterium
GTGCGGCTGTACTCATCGTCGGTCAATACCTTGTACCATATGCCGTCCGCTTCAAACGTATCGTCCGGCGCGGCCTGCGCCGTCATAGGCACAAGAATCATGCAGAGCAGCGCCGCCAACAATACAATAGATAATATCCTGCCCGCCGGCCTTGCAAAATTCATCCCGTAAATTTCACAACCACCCTATCCACAAAAAAAAAACGACAGCGGAATCCGCGTACCGTAATCATTCCATCGAATAAAAAATCGAATCAGAGCCTTAGCATAATTGCAAAATACAGCCCCATCCCAAATCAGAGGGTCAGAATACCCCCCCCCCTATTGACATTATTTTACAATTATCCCGCATCCGTTTCAATTCCAAAACCGCCCATCCGCACAAGCCCGCCCCCCAATCCAAGGAAAACAAGCAGCCAATAGCCAATTATATCCCCGCCCAAAGAAAAAGTAAACCTAAACCGAGATTGTAAAAAACAGCGCCTTTCATTTTCTTGTGAAAAATGTTATAATGGCTAAAATTACAGTTCATTTTTTATCGCGAAGTCCTGATCTTTTTGTTGCTGCCCTGATCTTTTGCAGCTTGCCCTGATCTTTTTATTGCCGTCCTGATTTGTATAGCCTGTCCTGATCTTTTGGCGCGCCCGCGGGCGTCGTCATAGCTATTGCAAGCGGTATAAGGAGAGAAATCATGAAAGGTTATGGCATTACATCATTGGAACATCCCTCTTGGCTTGAGAAGGAACGGCCTGTCTGCGGGCCGCTTGACGCGATTGTGAAGCCCGTCGCCGTCGCGCCCTGCTCTTCCGACACGCATGTCATGCACGGCGGCAGTGGGGAGAAGGTCAATCTCATTCTCGGACACGAAGCGGTCGGCGAGGCGGTCGAGGTCGGCGCGCTCGTGAAGCGCGTGAAGCCGGGCGATTTTGTGGTCGTGCCCTGTACGACGCCCGACTGGCTGGCGCCCGGAATTCAGGGCAGCCTATACACGGCCCACGACGACGGCATGATCAGCGGGTACAAATTCGTTAATTCAAAGGACGGCGTTTTTGCCGAATATTTCCATGTGAACCAAGCGGACGCGAATCTGGCGTTTCTGCCCGAGGGGGTTTCCCCGGAAGCGGCGCTCATGATTGTGGATATGATGTCCACGGGATTTCATGCCGTCGAACTGGCGGAGATCGGGTTCGGGGATACGGTCGCGGTGATCGGCATCGGCCCGGTCGGTTTGATGGCGATCGCGGGCGCGGCGCTGCGGGGCGCGGGGCGAATCATCGCCGTCGGCACAAGGCCCGCAAGCATCGAAGTCGCAAAATCCTACGGTGCTTCGGAGATCGTCAGTTACAGGGGCGGCGACCTTGCCGCGCGAATCAAAGAAATGACCGGCGGCGGTGTGCAAAAGACGATTATCGCCGGCGGCGACGGGGAAACCTTCCGTCAGGCGGTTGAAATGACGAAGGCGATGGGCACGATTGCCAACGTCAATTTCTTCGATATGAAAGACGCCCTGAATATGCCCGCTTTTGTATGGGGGCTCGGCATGTCCAACAAGGATATCCGCTGCGGGTTCTGCCCCGGCGGGCGTGTCCGCGTCGAGAAGCTCATGGAATTGGTCCGCTGCGGGCGCATCGACCCCACGCGCCTTATTACGCACAAATTCCGCGGATTTGACAAGATCGAGGACGCTTTCCTGCTCATGGACAAGAAGCCGCAGGATTTAATCAAACCCATTGTCTACTGTTAACGATAGAACGATAGGAGGTAAAATCATGATACACAAACCAAACGCAACGGAGATGACACTGCGCACGGCGATCTTTCTATGGATATTTGCCGTCAACATCGGGGCGCTTATCTTTTTGGAAGGCTCCGTATTGCAGGCTTGGCCGATGTACCTTGCCTGTATCTTTTTTCTGCTTGAAGGCGGTACGCTGCGGCACGCGCTGCACGCGTTCGGCGGGGGCATGTTCGGCATGGTCTGCGCCCTTGCCCTCGCGCTCGGCCTGAACAAAATGGCGCCCACATTGGGTCTGCTCGGCGCGCTCGCCATCCTCTTGTTCATCATCCTCGGCGTGATCATCGTAGGCGGCGGCATTGCGCCCGTCGTGCTGAACAATACGGCCTTCGGCTACCTCACCGTCTGCACGATCCACATCGAGGAAGTCCCCGCGCGATTCGGGGACTGGATATTCATGCTGATCGTCGGCGGCCTGATCATCAATGCCGGCCTGTTCGCGATCGAAAAAGGGCTTGGCCTATATTTAGCAAAGAAGGCGGCGCGGAAGGCGATGCCCGCGGACACGCAAGCGAACCTATAGAAGCGATAGCGGCGCGGCTTTGCCGTGAATTTCGCCGCGCTGTCCACGCAATCGGAGGGCGCCGCCTGATGGCGGCGCCCTTTTCGCGGGCCGGATTGTTACAGTTTTATGAAATTGCCCGGAGGGCTTGAATTTCTTCTTGGCATACTATATGATGTTGTTCATTCGCACTTTATATACCACAAATGGTATATCTTTATAAATAATGAACTTTTGATTCGGGAGGTATGAAGATGAAGCATGTAATCAAGCGTGACGGCAGTTCGGCGGCTTTCGACGCGGGCAAGATTCGCGTCGCGATCGAGAACGCGATGCTGGAAACGACGAAGGGTACGGACGGGAAGCTCTCCGCGGAGATTGCATCCGCGATCGAAACGCAGGTGGGGATGAGCGAGCGCGAGGTCAACGTCGAGGATTTGCAGGACTTGGTCGAGGACTATCTGATGTCAAGCGAGCGCAAGGACGCGGCCAAGAAATACATTATTTATCGATATGAACGGGACAAGACGCGGGACGCCCGCAAGCGCAGGGACGGAAATTTGCTTGCGGACGCATTCGTGGCCGGCTTCAAACACAAGCCATCCCCCATGAACCAACTCGGCAGTTTTGTTTATTATCGCACCTATTCCAGATGGGTACCCGAGGAAGCGCGGCGCGAATACTGGTGGGAAACGGCACGGCGCGCGGTCGAGTACAACTGCAGCATCGTCCCCACGTCAAAGGAGGAGGCCGAGCAGCTTTACCGCAACGTTTTTGATCTCAAACAATTTTTGTCGGGCCGGACGTTTTGGATCGGCGGCACGGAGGTATCGCGGCATTATCCGATGGCGAACTACAATTGCTCCTTTCAAGTCGTCGACAATTTTTCGGCGTTTCGCGATGTATTCTATTTGCTCATGGTCGGCTCCGGCGTGGGTGTGCGCGTGCTGAAATCCGATGTTGCGAAGATGCCGAAGGTCCGCACGGACGCAGAGGTGATTCACGAAGCCTACACGCCGATGCTGCGCTCGCTGCGGCAGGACAGCAGCGCCCTGGAGTTTTCGCGCGGCGATACCGCCCGGATCGTCATCGGCGACAGCAAGGAGGGCTGGGTGCAGGCGATGGAATATTTCCTGAAGCTGCATTACAGCACGGAATACCGCAAGATTAATACCATTATTCTCAATTATGACCAGGTCAGGTCCAAGGGCGAGCGCTTGCAGACATTCGGCGGTACGGCGAGCGGGCATCAGAGCATGAAGAATATGTTCGCGAAGATATCAAACGTCCTGCGCAAGGCCGCGCGGCGCAGTGCGGCGGATCATGTGCGGCTGGCTCCGATCGACTGCCTTGACATCGCGAACATCATCGGGGAAAACGTCGTTGTGGGCGGGGTGCGGCGCACGGCGGAGATCGTGCTCGTCGATCAGGACGACAGGGACAGCATTCTCGCGAAGAGCGAATTGTACAAGAAATCGGAGGATGAGAAATGGGTCGTAGACCCGGAGATCGCGCACCGACAGATGAGCAACAACTCCATCTATTATCGAAAAAAACCGACGCGGGAGGATTTGCACTGGCACTTCACGCAGATGCGTTATTCGGGGGAGCCGGGTTGGGTCAATGAGGAAGCGGGGGCGAAAAGGCGGCCGAATTTCAACGGGGTCAACCCCTGCGCGGAGATTCTGCTCGATTCAAAGGGGCTTTGCAATCTGACGACGGTCAACGTCATGGGCTTTGCGCGGGGCGGGGACGGGCGGCTCGACCGCAAGGGGCTGCTTGAAGCGCAGCGCCTTTCCGCGCGGGCGGGGCTTCGCATGACCTGCCCGGAACTGGAGATTCCCGAGTGGAACGCCGTTCAGCAGCGGGACCGGCTGCTCGGTTGCTCCTTGACGGGATGGCAGGATATGGTCAACGCGGTCGGGCTTTCGCGGGACGAACAAATCGAGCTTTTGAAGGAGCTTCGCGCGGCGGCGACGGAAGCGGCCCGGGAATACGCGCGGGAACTGGGGCTGACGGAACCCCTGCTTGTCACGACGA
>JAITNA010000027.1 GCA_031290715.1 Eubacteriales Family XIII. Incertae Sedis bacterium
AAATGATAGAATAGTCGTGGATTATATTATTATATTATTACAGAAGCGGAAAGGGAGGACAGTATGCTCTCGAAACAATTGACGGACGATTTTTGGTGGGTCGGCAATCTGGATCCGGATTTGCGCGTTTTTGATATCGTGATGCACACCGACCACGGGACGTCATACAACAGCTATATTTTGAAAGGGAAGGAGAAGACCGTCCTTTTCGAGGCCGCGAAAGCGTCGTTTTTTGATGTGTATATGGCGAAGCTCGCGGAGGTCGTGCCGCTTGAGGAGATCGATATTCTCGTTTGCAATCATACGGAGCCGGATCATTCGGGGACGATCGAAAAGATGCTTGAGATCAATCCGAAGCTTCAGATTGTCGGGACGACGGGGGCGCTCAATTTTCTGAAGGAGATTACAAATAAGGAGATCGGCGGTACGGCGGTCAGGGACGGGGATGAGATCGATATCGGCGGCCGGACGCTGCGCTTCATTACGGCACCCAACCTCCATTGGCCGGATACCATGTTCACTTATATTCCGGAAGAGAAAATCCTCGTCACCTGCGACGCATTCGGCGCGCATTTCAGTTATGAAAATATTGTCAATGACGAGTTCATCGACCACGATGCGCTCATGAAAACGACGATCTATTATTTTGATAATATTATGGGGCCGTTCAAGGCGGACGTCCTGCGGGCCTGTGAAAAGATACGGGATCTTGAGATCGAGATCGTCGCAAACGGGCACGGGCCGGTGTTGGTCAACAATCCGCGGCGCATGATTGATTTCTACGAATCGTGGGCGGGCGATTCGGCGCGGAATGAGAAAAAGACGGTGGTCATTGCCTATGTGTCGGCCTACGGGTACACGAAGCTGCTCGCGAAGAAGATCGGCGAGGGCCTTCGGGCGGCGGGCGACATCGACGTCAAGTTTTACGATATGGTCTACGCGGATTTGTCCGAGGTCATGGCGGAGATCGGGCGGGCAGATGGATTTTTGCTTGGGACACCGACCATCGTCGGGGAGGCGCTGCCGCCGATTTGGAATGTCGCAACGGAGCTCAACGCCAAGGTACACGGCGGCAAATTCGCGGGCGTGTTCGGGTCTTACGGCTGGAGCGGCGAGGGTGTTCCTCATATCATGGAACGGCTTCGGCAGCTGAAATTGCAGATCGTCGGCGACGGGTTCCGCGTGCGATTCAAGCCGAGCGAGGAGGACGAGCATGCCGCGTTCGCGTACGGCGAGGGCTTTGGGGCCGCTGTGACGGCGGGAAAACTCCCCGCGCCGCAAGCCGAATGAACCGGGAAATCATATGACAAATCAAGGGTATGACGTCGTCATTGTCGGCGGCGGCGCGTCGGGGCTTTGCGCCGCCGTTTCTTATCTGCGCAGAGCGGATGCGGGGCGCCTTTTGCTCCTTGAGGCGAAAGGCGAATGCGGTTTGAAAATCCTCGCGACCGGAAACGGGCGGTGCAATGTCAGCAATCTGTCGGCCGACGATTACGGCGAAGCGAAAGCGTTTTTTGAAAGTCTGGGCGTTCTGTTTCGCGTGGAAGAGGGCGGCAGGGCTTATCCGATGTCCGGCCGCGCTTTGTCTGTGCAGGGCGCGCTTTTGAACGCGCTGAGGGAGCTTGGCGCGGAGATTCGGACGGGCTGCCGTGTGACCGTCGTCAGGAAAGCGATCGGCGGCTTTGAGGTCGAATATGAGCGCGCCGCGCCGTATGATCGGGCGCCGGCGCTGCGCGCGAACCGGGTCTTGCTCGCGACGGGCGGGAAGGCGGGGCCCGCGTATGGCAGTTTCGGAGATGGCTATGGCTTTGCGCGCAAGCTCGGGCACAGTGTGGAGAGCATTCGCCCCTCTCTCGTGCCGCTCGTCTACGCGGAGGAGTGCAAAGAACGCTTTTCCGTGTTGAAGGGGGTGCGGGCCAAGGCCAAAGCGGAGCTTGTGATCGACGGCCATACGGCGGCGAATGCCGCGGGAGAGGTGCAATTCACGCAGGATGCGCTCTCGGGGATCGTGATCTTTGATCTCAGCGTCGTGATGCCAAAGTCTGTCATCGAGGGTCGCCCCCGTGTCCATGTCGTCCTTGATCTCGTGCCCGGCGCGGACGAGGATAGATTGTCGGATTTGCTCGAAGCGCATCCTGAGTTTGGACTGGCGGGCGTGATGGACAAAAGGCTCGCGGATTTTCTGCGGACCGCGGACGCGGGGGAAACCGCGGCGGCGGCCAAGCGCCTTGTCGTCCCGATCGAAGGGACGAAAGGCTGGAAGGACGCACAGGCGACGCGCGGCGGTGTGCCCTTGTCCGAGATCAATCCGGAAACGGGCGAATCGCTGATCTGTCCGGGGCTCTTTTTTGCGGGGGAAATCGCGGGCAGGGTCTTTATCTGCGGCGGGTACAATCTGACGTTTGCGTGGACGAGCGGGATTCGTGCCGGTAAGTATTTGTAAATCGAAGGAACAACGACATAAAGGTTCCTACTAAGAGGTATTGAAGAATATGAATATGAAAATCAATCGAAGGCCGACGATGCTGATGATTCTCGATGGGTGGGGGTATCGGGAAGAGGAATACGGCAATGCGGTCAAGCAGGCGAATACGCCTGTTTTGGACAAGCTTTTTGCGGAACACCCGCACACGCTCATTCACAGCAGCGGCCTTGCGGTGGGGCTGCCGGACGGGCAGATGGGAAATTCCGAGGTCGGGCATCTGAACATCGGCGCCGGCCGCACGGTCTATCAGTCGCTCACGCGCATTACGAAATCCATCGCGGACGGGGACTTTTTTGAAAACAGCGTTCTGACCGCGGCGATGGAGAACGCCGAACGTCCGGGGCGGAGCCTTCATCTGATGGGGCTCGTATCCGATGGCGGCGTACACAGCCATACGGATCATCTCCTTGCCCTTGTCCGGATGGCAAAGGACAGCGGCGTGCCGCGCATATATATCCACGCCTTTCTCGACGGCAGGGATACGCCCCCGCGTTCGGCGGCGGGCTTCCTATCGGAGTTGGAATCGAATCTGCTGCGGCTTGAGGCGGGGGAGGTCGTCACGATCTCCGGGCGCTACTACGCGATGGACCGGGACAACAGGTGGGAGCGTGTCGAGCTGGCCTACGACGCCCTGACGCTCGGATCGGGCGAGCAGGCGGCGACAGCTGCGGACGCGATTCGCAGGGCCTACGAGGATCGGGATGAGAACGACGAATTTGTCAAACCGACCAATATCTATCCGGCCGGCGGCGAAGCGGTCACGGTGCGGGACGGCGATTCCGTCATTTTTTTCAACTTCAGGCCGGATCGGGCGCGGGAGATCACACGGGCGTTCACGGAGCCTGATTTTCGTTACGAGCTTCGGGCGAGGAACGGCGGGCCGGGGCCGGGGAACGCGGAGAAAGCGGAGAATGCAAACAAAGCGGACAAGGCTCCGGACAAGGCTCCGGATACTTATGTCGCGGGATTCGACCGGAAAAAGATGCCGGACGGGCTGTATTTTGCCACGATGACATCGTACGACGCGACGCTGTCACACGTCCGTATCGCGTTTCCCCCCGATGAAATCAGCAACACGCTCGGGGAATATCTTTCCTCACGCGGGCTCACGCAGCTGCGCATCGCCGAAACGGAGAAATACGCCCACGTTACATTCTTCTTCAACGGCGGCGTCGAAACGCCGAACGCGGGAGAAGATCGCGTCCTGATTGCTTCCCCGAAGGTGGCGACTTACGATCTCAAACCGGAAATGAGCGCGTATGAAGTCGCGGACAGGGCGGTGTCGGAAATCCGTTCCGGGCGGTACGATGTCATCATTTTGAATTTTGCGAACATGGACATGGTCGGGCATACGGGCATCCTCGGCGCGGCGATCCTCGCGGCGGAAGCCGTTGACGCCTGTGTCGGGAAGATCGTCCGTGCGCTCGCGGAGGCGGGCGGGCAGCTCCTGATCACGGCCGACCACGGCAATTCCGAGGAAGAATTGACGCCGGACGGGAAGCCGGTCACGTCGCACACCACGAACGACGTACCTCTCATCCTCGTGCGCACAGGCGATGCGGAGTTCACGCTGGCAGACGGCGGCGCGCTGTCCGATCTCGCGCCGACCCTGCTCGATATGATGGAGATCGCCGCGCCGCCGGAAATGACGGGGCACAGCCTGTTGATGAGGAAGTCTTAGAGCATCTCAAGAAATTCGCTGTTGATCTCGCGGACGCGCTTCATCGTTTCGGAATCGCCGTGGCCCGGATAGATTGTCACGTCGTTGCCCCATTTGTCGACGACATTTTTCAGGCTGTCTTTCATGCGCGCCGCGCTGCCGCCCGGAAAATGCGTGTATCCCAGATCGACATTGAAGATCGTATCGCCCGTGAAAGCTACCCGGCTCTTTTCGGAATAATAACAGACGCCGCCCGCCGTATGCCCCGGCGTATGCAACACCCGGATCACCTCGCCGTCGAGATCAAGAGCCTCCCCGCCCTCGAAGATCTGATCGACGCGGCCCTTGTAATAGTCCAATTCCTCGCGTTGCGCGCAAATGGGGCAATCGTATTCGTTCGCGAGCGCTTCCGCTTTGTTCGCGTGGTCGGGGTGATAATGCGTCAGAAGGATAGCTTTGACCCGGAGGTCGTGCGCGGAAACGAAGTCCGTATACCGCGGCGGCGTATAGCCGGGGTCGATGATGAAGGTGCCGCCCCCGTCCTTTTGATAGATGATGTAGCCGTTCGCGGCAAGCGAGCCGGCGATGATGCGTTCGATTTTCATAGATTTTCCTTTCCATACTCATACTCTCGCGTATATTATATCATGAGCCGCAAAAATATTTTCTAAAACTATCACAATAGTCTTGACAATTGCAGACTAACACGATAGTATGTGGTTATACTATTGAATTAGTCTGTGATAAGGGAGCGTAACGCTTCCTAAGGAGCGGTGAAGATGAGTATCAAGCTGTTTGATTCGGAACTGAAAGTGATGGATGTGCTTTGGAGCGAGGGTGATTTGACCGCCAAGCAAATTGCGGAAATACTCGCCGAGCTGATTGGTTGGAACAAGAACACGACTTACACGGTGATCAAAAAATGCGTTGACAAAGGCGCGATTGAACGGATCGAGCCGAATTTTATTTGCCGGGCGCTCATAAGCAGGGGACAGGCGCGGGATTTTGAGTTGGACGAGCTGATTGATAAGCTGTTCGGCGGCTCGGCTGATTTGCTGTTCGCGTCTTTGCTTGACCGAAAGAATCTGCCCGCGGACATCGCCCGAAAGTTGAAAAATATCATTGGCGCGTCAGAGGGTGAGCAAAAATGAGCGTCGTCCAAATGAGCGTGTCGGCGGCCTTTATCATTGTCGCCTGTGTGATTGTCAGGGCGCTTTTCATGCACAAACTTCCGAAAAGGGCATTTTTGGCATTGTGGGGCATCGTCCTCTGCCGTCTGCTGATACCCGTTTCTATCCCGGCGAAAACAAGCGTATTCGGCTTGATTGCGTACATCGGGGCGCAAATGGCGGGCGTTTCTTCCTCCGCGGCCGTTTCCCTGTCCGCGCAAGCGGCCGCCATGCGGCCGGATACAGTAATACCGCCTGCCGCGGACACGGCTGCGAACGCCGCCGTATCGGATACTGTTTTTGCGTTTGCGCCGCCCCTGTTTTTTGTTTGGCTCGCGGGGATTGCGATACTCGGCTGTTACTTTGCGTCGGTTTATTTCAAATGCCGCAGGGAGTTTTCGGCTTCCCTGCCAATCGGCAATGACTTTATCACGGCATGGCGGGAAGCGCACAGGCTGAAAAGGGATTATTCCATTCGGATGTCGGACAAAATCACCGTGCCGCTCACCTACGGCGTGTTCCGGCCTGTCATTTTGCTTCCGAAAAGGATTGATTTATCGGACGAAAAACAACTGTCGTATATTCTCGCGCATGAGTTTGTCCATATAAGGCGTTTCGACGCGCTGGTAAAGCTCGCGGCGACGGCGGCCTTGTGCGTCCACTGGTTCAATCCGCTTGTATGGGTCATGTTCATTCTCTTGAACCGTGACATTGAAATTTCCTGCGACGAAAAAGTTGTCCGGGAACTGGGGGAAACACCGAAATCCGCATACGCGCTCATGCTGATCGGCATGGCGGAAAGGAAAGGCGCATTTTCCCCGTTGTATAGCGGTTTCAGCAGATACGCGATTGAAGAAAGGGTAAACGCTATTATGAAAAACAAGAAAATCTCTATGTTGGGTATGTTGCTTGCTTTTGCGCTTGTGGTTGGGACGATCACCGTTTTTGCGACCTCCGCTGTGGGAAACGCGGAAGCGGCAGGTAATGGCGACAGCGAAAAAATAGATACCGGCATAGCTTGGGCGCGCGGGCCCGGCGGCGAAATTCCCGAAGCCCCCTATCACGCCCCTGCCGGAATGAGTACCGAAGAATACCTGTATAGTTTGGGGTTTTTGGAGTATGACGATACGACCTATTTTCAACCGATATACCGCTTTAACGGAAAATGGGCAGAAGCGATTTATGACCCAAATATTTGGCGGGGCTATGACTATTCAAATTTTGTCCAAAGCAATGACGTGAACAAGCGTTTTGGAGAAGCTGTCGGCGTTAAAGTCGTGCGCGACGCGCAGACGAATGAGATTACCGGCCTTGTCGAAATGACAGACGAAGAAATGAACGCGGCGCGGGCAGGGCTTGTTGCATGGGAAATTGACAATTCCGGCAAAACCATTGACCGGGCTTCTATAACAGAGGGAGAACAGTCAATCCCACAGAAGAAAACATATGTTGACCTGTCGAACGGGAAATTTGACGCTGCGGCTAAGGTGTTAGCCGATTATCAGTTTTATACCAATACAAGGCGAATTGCGGTTTCTTTGCCAAAGGGCGACTGCGAGGGTACATTTACCCTTTTTGATGTTGAGAGCAATACGGATATTCAAGTATTTACGCTTGATAAAAATAAGCGCTCGAAAACATTCACGAATTTAACGGCGTCGGCCAACTATTACATTGCGGCAAGCGGGATTGATGATTCCGTTATTGTTACCGTTACAGACTAAGGAGCCGTTAAATGATAAATTGCGCGATTTCGTTACAGATCCTAAGGTTGCATCCGAAGTAAAATGGCGATATACTTCATGTAAGGAATGTAAGGAGAAACAATTATGGAAATCGCAAAAATTACTTCAAAAGGACAAATAACAATCCCTGTTGATGTTCGCAGGAAAATGAACCTCAAAGATGGCGATAAGGTGATTTTCATCGAACAAAGCGGGCGGTACTATGTTGAGAACGCCGCGCTTGTCGCAATCAATCGTATGCAGGAAGCGTTTGCGGGAGAAGCGGAGCGTGTTGGCTTGACAGACGAGCATGACATTGTGGATATGGTGAAAGAAATCCGTCGCGACCGCCTTGAGAAACGATAGTGCGGATTATGCTTGATACCAATGTGCTGATTTCGCTTTTCGTTTTCCCGACGGAACATATCAATCGGCTGAAACGCAATATTGTGAAACATCAGATTGTGATTTGCTCTTATGTCGTTGATGAAACGAAAGAAGTTGTAGGGCGTAAGTTTCCGAATCGGCTGATGGATTTGGACGTATTCTTTCAATCGTTTCCTTTTGTCATGCCCTACTCGCCCGACCACTTTGACGCGAGCGATTATCCGACTATACGCGATGAATTTGACTTGCCAATATTGGTTTCTGCGATACAGGAAGATGTCGATATTTTGATTACGGGCGATAAAGATTTTTCTGCTATTGAAATCGAGAAACCCGAAATCCTCACACCCTCGGAATATTTGAATCTATATGGGTGAGATAGCATAAGCCGACATAAACGAATATAGAAATTGTAAAGGAGTCGCATGAAGGACGGGACCGCGGAACGCGCGGAAGCATTTTTGATACAAAACGGACTGCACGAGAGCTGTGTTGATTTTGACGCGCAAGCGGCGCGTTTTGCCGGGCAGATGGACGCGGGCTTGCGCGGCGATGTTTCGTCCCTGCAGATGGCGCCGACGTATTTAGACGCGGGCGCGCGGGCGCGCGGGGCCGGCTCCGCCATCGCCATTGACGCCGGCGGGACGAATCTGCGGATCGCGCTGACGGAGTTCGGGCCGGAGGGGATTCCCGAATTGGTGTATCAGGAAAAGTACCCGACTCCGGGGTCGGAGGAAGCGATTGCGAAGGATGGATTTTTTGACAGCCTTGTCCGTTATATGGGGCCGATTCTAGATAAAAGCGACCGGATCGGGCTTTGTTTCTCCTTTCCGAGCGAGATATTGCCGGACCGCGGCGCCCGCATTCTGAATTTCAACAAAGAGCTTCGCGTGAGCGGCGCGGCGGGCGCGCTGATCCGTCCGGAGCTCAGCACCGCGCTGCGGCGGGCGGGCAAACAGCCGAAGCGTGTGACGGTACTCAACGATACGGCGGCGGCCTTGCTTGGCGAGCTCGCGGTCATGCCGTCGCAAAGGTATTCCGGGTATGTCGGGCTCATCTACGGGACGGGTTTGAATATTTGTTACCGTGAGGCGATTGCGAACATTGCGAAACTCGGGCGGCCGCCGGGGCCGGCGGATATTGCGGACACGGCTTTGGCGGCGCACATGCTGATCAATACGGAGTGCGGCGGCTATGACGGATTTGAGCAGAGCGCGTGTGACCGGGCGATAGACCTATCGTCCGTCAATCCCGGAGATCATATCTTTGAAAAGATGATGAGCGGCGCGTATTACGGGGCGTTCGTATCGGAATGTCTGCGGCATGCGGCCAATAGCGGATTTTTTGAAACGGGATTGCCTGAGCGGGTTCGCGGCCTTGGCGCGCTGACCGCCGCGGACGCCGCGGTATTCATGGAATCGCCCGCGGGCGGCAATCTCCTTGCGGGCTTGTGCCGGACGAATGAGGATCGGATGGCGCTGACCGCTTTGCTTGACGGCCTTTATGACCGCGCCGCGAAAATGCTTGCGGCCGCCGCCTTCGCCGTCATGCGGCGAAGCGGTGGGGGGACGCCGGGCGCGCCTGTCTGTTTGGTTACGGAAGGCAGTTCTTTCAAAAAGGCCTATCGTTTCCGGGAACGCTTTGAATCCATGCTGCATCGGTTCGCGGGCGGCGGTCTTTATTATGAATTGATTGCGGCGGAGAATCATACCCTTTTCGGCGCGGCATCGGCCGCCCTTAGGAACAGTTAAACGATGAACTGGACAGAAAAACAACTTCAGACCATTACGCATCGCGGCAAGAATATCCTCGTGTCGGCGGCGGCCGGTTCCGGGAAAACGGCGGTGCTGACGGAACGCATCCGCCGCATTGTGACGGAGGACCGCGTACCCTTGTCCGAAATCCTCGTTGTGACCTTCACGGAAGCGGCGGCGAGCGAAATGAAAAGCCGTATCTTTGCGGCGCTCGCGGAAGCGGCATCCCGCGGCGATCCCTTCGCGGAGAAGCAGCTTGCGCAGATGGGGGCCGCGAAGATCATGACCTTTCACTCGTTTGCCCTCAGCATTTTGAAACAGCATTTTCACATCATCGAATTAGACCCGTCATTTCAGGTCTGCGATGAACAGCGGGCGGCGTTTTTGAAACAAGAGGCGATGGATCTTCTTTTCGCGGAGCGCTTTGAAGCGAACGAGGAAGCCTTTCCGGATTTTTTGAAAAACTACGCGAACGCGAGAAACGAAAATGAAGTACGGGATATGATTTCGGAGCTTTATCGTTTCGTTCGGACGCTGCCGGATTCCTTTGAATGGCTCGCGCGGAACGTATCCCTGCTTTTTGCGGACGGGCAGACGTTTTGGGATAGCCCCGCCATGGATTTCGCGCGGGATGAGATCGCGTATGTACTCGCGCGGATAAGGCGGTCCGCGGCCGAGCTCGGCGTCATGCTCGGCCGGCTTGGCTTCCCGCGGATGGCGCAGAAAAACGAGGCCGATTTGCGGCAGCTTGAAACGCTGGAGAAGGTGTTTGCTTCGGGGGACTATGACGGGACGCGCGCGGCGCTTGAAGGAATCGGGTTTTCAAGATTCAGCCCGGGCAAACAGGAAAAAGAGAATGGTTGGGAAGCGTACAGCGAACTCGTCAAATTGCGCCGGAACCGTGTGAAAGACGAGATCAAATCGCTGCGGGAAACCTTTTTCGCGCGCGATGCGGCGGTCTGCGCGGAGGAAATCCGGCAAGCGGCTCCCTACGCCCATATATTA
>JAITNA010000069.1 GCA_031290715.1 Eubacteriales Family XIII. Incertae Sedis bacterium
GAAACAGCGGAAGGCGCGGTCTGCGGATTTGCGTCCGGCTGCAAGCGAAAGGTGTCGTCTGCGCCGGCCCTTCTCCTCCCCCTCCCGCGAAGGCTGAGTGTCGGCACACTGCGTTCGGACACAAGCGCCGCGCGAATGGTTTTTTCGACAAATTCGCCGGCCATAGCCGCGTCAGCAAACGCGATTTCGTTCTTGGCGGGATGGACATTGACATCGACATCGGCCGGGTTGACCTTCAAAAACAAAAAAGTGAAAGGGAAACGGCCCGGTTCCGCAAACTCTTTGTAGGCGCGGTCGATGGCCGCGTCAATCGCCGGGTTCTTGACGGAGCGCCCGTTCACAAACAATACCTGCCCTTTTCGGCTTTTCCGCAGTCCGTTCGGCCCCGCGATATAGCCCTCCAAGCTCATGCCGAGGTCCGAATCGACCCCCGTCACGCCGATCAGAAAAGCCGCGACTCCCGTCCCGTACACCGTTGTGATCGCGGCGAGCCGGTCGCCCGCGCCGCGCGTCGCAAAGAGTACCGTTCCGTTGGAGATCAGGCGAAAGGCGATGTTCGGATAGCTGATTGCCATCCGCGACAGGTAATCCACAATTTTCGCGCCCTCGGACCTGGGCGCGTTCAAGTGCTTCAAACGTGCCGGAATGTTGAAAAACAAGTCTGAAACTGTCACGGTCGTCCCCATGTCCGCGCCGATTTTCTCGATTTTCAGCGCCTCGCCGCCGCGAATTTGGATGCGGGAACCGGCGGCCGACTCCGATCCCGCGGTCTTTGTGACCATCTCCACCTCGGCCACGGCCGCGATCGAAGCCAAGGCTTCCCCGCGGAATCCGAGTGTGGCGATACGGCCGAGATCGTCCGCGTCGTTGATCTTGCTCGTAGCGTGAGGGGCGAAAGCCAAGGGCAAATCCTTTGGCTCTATGCCCGTGCCATCGTCCGATACGCGAATCAGGGCGATACCGCCCTCCTCAATCTCGGCCCAAATCCGGGAAGCCCCGGCATCCACCGCGTTTTCGACCAACTCCTTTGCCGCGGAAAGCGGGGAGGTGACCACCTCACCCGCCGCAATCAGATCATATACCTGCCGCGGCAGTTGTTTTATCCGTTGAGATTGCGCCATTTTTCCTCACATTCCCTTACATTCCCTTAGCCATGATCGACCTCTTCGGCGAGTTTTTTCAGCTTTTCGATCATCGCGATCGCCGCGGCCGGCGTCAATTCGTAGACGTCGACGTCCCGAAGCGTCCGAAGCAATAACGCATTGTCCGTGTCAAAAGCGCTTTGCCGCGCCGCAGCCTGCTCCTCACCGCGCGGACGCGGCGACTCCGGCGGCTCCGGCGGCGAACCCATGCCGCTGCCAATACCGCCGACGTTCCCGCCGCCGGAGCCGGGGCAAGCGCCATACTCAAACAGCGAGATTTGCCCCGCTCCGCGCCCCGGCGCGGCCACGCGGACATCTACCTCCTCCGATTCGAGCGCGTTCAGCTTGCTTTGCGCATCCTCGAGCAATTCCTGCGGCAGGCCCGCCATCTGCGCCACATGGATGCCGTAACTGCGGCTGCTGGCCCCGCTGATGATCTTGTGGAGATAGACGACGTCGCCGCCTTCATCCTCCACCGCCGTACTGAGGTTTTTCAGCCCTTTCAGTACGCCTTCGAGCGCCGTCAGCTCGTGATAATGCGTCGCAAACAGACAGCGCGCCCGCCGGCCCTCCGCGCAAAGATAGTCGAGCGACGCCCACGCGATCGCAAGCCCGTCATAGGTGCTCGTCCCGCGCCCGATCTCATCGAGGATGATCAGGCTTCGCGCCGAGTATTCATGAATAATATAGGAAAGCTCGCGCATTTCGACCAAAAATGTGCTCTCCTCGCGCGCGAGATTGTCCGAAGCGCCGATCCGCGTGAAAATCCGGTCGCAAACGCCGATGTGCGCGTCGTCCGCGGGAACGAAGGAGCCCATCTGCGCCATGAGCACGATCAGGGCCGTCTGCCGCATGAAAGTTGATTTGCCCGCCATATTCGGCCCCGTCAGGAGCAGCATACTTTCGCAGGCCAAATCCATACTGATGTCGTTGGGTACGAAATTGCCGCGCCGTCCGGACAGCATTTGCTCGATCACCGGATGCCGCCCGCGCACAATCAGGAGCCGCTCGTCCTCCGATATCACCGGCTTCACATAGCGGTTTTGCTGCGCGGCCTCGGCCAATGAACACAGCACGTCAAGCTGCGCCAAAGCCGCGCCCGCCCGCCGAATCTCGAATATCTGATCTGCGACCTCGCCGCGCAGCGCGGAAAATATCTCGTATTCGCAAAGGTTGATTTGCGTTTCCGCGCTGAGTACCGTGTATTCGTGCTTCTTCAGCTCCGGCGTCACATAGCGCTCCGCGTTGACGAGCGTCTGTTTGCGCATATAGTCCTCCGGAACCAACGAGAGGTTGCTCCTGCTTACTTCTATATAATAACCTTGCACGCGATTGTAACGCACCTTGAGATTCTTGATGCCGGTGCGTTCCCTTTCCGTGCCCTCCAGATCGGCGATATACTGCCGCCCATCCGAAATCCCCGCCTTGAGCCCGTCAAGCTCTTCCGAATACCCGTCCCGGATCATCACGCCGTCCCGCACGGAGAGCGGCTGTTCGTCAAGCAGCGCCGCGTCGATCTTGCCGCAGATAGCGGAGAAATCGCCAAGGCCCTCCGCGATTTTCCGCAGGAGCAAAGACCCCGAGTCCATGGCCGCCGCGGCAAGCGCGGGTACAGCGTCAAGACTGCGGCGAAGCGCCAGAATATCCCTGCCGTTTGCGGATTCCGCGCCGATGCGGCCGCAAAGCCGCTCGATGTCATAGACCGCCTTGAGTTCCGTTCGGACATCGTTGCGCACAAAGACCTGTTCGAGCAGCCAGTCAACCGCGCCGAGCCGCGCATCGATTTCATCCTTGCGCAGCAAAGGTTCGCGAATCCATTTTTTCAATAATCGTGCGCCCATGGCTGTGCGTGTCTTGTCCAAAACGCCGAGCAGCGAGCCCTTGACCTCGCGGTCAAACATCGTTTCGGTCAGTTCAAGATTGCGGATGGCCGTCTTGTCGAGCAGCATCCGGTCATAATGGCGATGCAAACTGAAATCGCTCAAATCCGCCAGCTCGCGCTTTTGGGTATACCGGAGATAGGAAAAAAGCCCGGCTAACGCGCAGCGCACCAAATCGAAAGGATTGTCCTGCGGCGCGTCCGCGTCCGCCGGGGAAAGCGCCGCCGGCACAGCGGCCCGCGGTAGGCCGGCCCCATAGGCCGCATAGGCCCCGTCGCCCCCGGAGGAAGCCGCGGCGATATCCCCCGAACAAAAATCCCCCGCCGGCCGCAGGGAAACCATCGCCCCCGTTTCCCCGGCGATCCGCTCCGCGATATCCCGCACCGCGCCGCCCGCGGTACCGGCCCCACCGCCGCCAAAGCCCTCGCCGGCCCCATCGCCAAAGCCGCCGGCCCCGCCGTCAAAGCCGCCCTCGCCCTCGCCAAAGCCGGAAACGATTATTTCACTTGCTTCAATGCGCGTAAGTTCTTTGAGAAGACCCGCCGCCGTATGGCCGGCTTCGCCCGGAATTTCCATCGCTTCGACCTCGCCCGTGGAAATGTCCGTATACGCCAATCCGCATACGCCGGCCGCGGTCCAAACGCTCGCCAAATAATTGCTTCGCCCCGGCTCAAGCATGAGATCCCCCGTGCGCGTACCCGGCGTGATGACGCGCGTCACCTCGCGGCGCACGAGCCCCTTCGCGAACGCCGGGTCCTCGACTTGATCGCAGACCGCCACCTTGCGCCCCGCCGCAAGCAGCCGCGCCAGATAGGAATCCGCCGCGTGATACGGCACCCCGCACAGCGGCACGCCCTCGTCGCCCGCCCCGTTTCGCTTCTTCGTCAGCGTGATGTCGAGGATTTCCGACGCGCTGATCGCGTCCTGAAAAAACATCTCGTAGAAATCCCCGATCCGGTAAAACAGGATGCAGTCGGGATACTGCGATTTGATTTCACTGTATTGTTCAAACATCGGCGTCTGTTTATTCAAGCGCCCGCCCTCCGTCCAAATGCCGCAGGAGCGCCAAAAACTCCCGGTTCCCCTTTGTGCCGCGCACGGGGCTTTCCATGACAGCAGCGAACGCAAGACCGCATTTCGCCGCATAGCCGCGCACCTCTTGCACCACCTGTTCATGAACGGCTTCATCGCGCACGATGCCGCCCTTTCCCACCTGCCCCCGCTCCGCTTCAAATTGCGGCTTGATCAACGCGACCATGCGGCCGCCCTCCTTCAGCAGCTGTACCGCCGCGGGCAATACGAGCGCAAGCGAAATGAAAGATACGTCGATTGTGATGAAATCAGCCTGCTCCGCAAGCGCGGAAGGCGAAAGATAGCGTATGTTGGTCCGCTCCATATTGACCACGCGCGGATCGTTTCGCAGCGTGTAGTCGAGCTGCCCGTAGCCGACATCGATCGCGTACACCCGCGCCGCGCCGCGCCCGAGCATCAGATCCGTGAATCCCCCGGTCGAAGCCCCGATATCGACGCAGACAAGCCCGGCCGGCGCGATGCCCCACGCGTCTACGGCCGCTTCGAGCTTCAGCCCGCCGCGGCTGACATAGGGTACCGGGTCCCGGAGCAGCTGAATCTTCGCGTCCGGCGCGTATTTCGTCCCCGGCTTCAGCTCGCGCAGCCCGCCCACCTCCACGGACCCCGCCATAATATAGGCCTGAGCCTTTTCGCGCGACGGCACAAGGCCGCGCTGCACCATGAGTACGTCGATTCGCTCTTTCAATCCTCACCCTGCGGCGACTCGCCGATCTTCTTCAAGAGCGATTTCATGCGCTCCTCGCTTTGATAATGCCGCAGCAATTCCGTGACGCGCAAGGTGACCTGCGCTACATCAAGGCCATAAGTATGCATGAGTTCGTCAACGCCGCCCTGCGGAACGAATTCATCGGGCCATGCGATCGGGAGCACGCGGACCGGGCAGCCCTGTTCCGTCAGCAGCACTGTCACCGTTTCCCCGAAGCCGCCCTTCGCGACATTGTCCTCCATCGTCACGATGGGGATGTTGCGCTGTCCCGTCAGAATAATGGAAGCAGCGTCCGGCGGTGTGACAAAGCGTTCGTTGACAAGCCCGCAGGAAATCCCGAGTTTGCCGAGGATTTCGGCCGCTTCGACCGCGATCTCGACCATTTTTCCGACCGCGCGCAGCTCGACGTCATGGCCGGTCAGAAGCCGCTCCGATCTTCCGATTTCAATCGGCGAAAAATCGCCCGAGGTTGCGATCGATGTCACACCCGAGGTTGCACTTGAGGTTACAGAATATTCTTTCGGTAAACGACAAACCCGGCCGCGCGGATAGCGAATCGCGGTAGGCCGGTCATAGGTCACAGCGCTTTTCATCATGCGAATCAACTCATCTTCATCCTTCGGCGCCATTACGACGAGATTCGGTATATGGCTCAAATAGGACAGATCAAAGACGCCGTGGTGCGTTTCCCCGTCGTTTCCCACACAGCCCGCGCGGTCGATCATAAAGACGACAGGCAGATTTTGCGCGCAGACATCCATCATGATCTGATCGTAGGCGCGCTGCAAAAACGTGGAATAGATGTATACGAAAGGCCGCAGCCCGCCCATGGCAAGGCCGGCGGCAAAGGTCACCGCGTGGGCTTCCGCTATCCCGACGTCGTAAAACCGGTCCGGGTACGCGGCGGCAAAGGAGGACAAACCGACCGGCTCCGTCATCGCCGCGCTGATCGCGACGATGCGCTCGTCCCCCGCCATGTCAAGCAGCGCCCCGCCCGCGGCCTTTGACCAGGTCCGGCCCGGTGAAACAAGCTCCTTGCCCGTTTCCACGTCAAAAGGGCCGATGCCGTGGAAACGCCCCGGATTTTTCTCCGCGTTTCGATAGCCCTTTCCTTTTTTTGTCACCACATGGAGAAGGACCGGGCCGTCAAGCTGCTTCACCGCCTCAAACAAATCAACGAGCTCGCGGATGTTGTGCCCGTCGACCGGCCCGAAATACGTAAAGCCCAAGGCCTCAAACAAAGAGCCGGGAACCACCGCGTGCCGCATGATCTCCTTGAGCCGTTCCGCGCTGTGTACCATGCGATCGCCCACCTTTGGGATACGCTGCATGCTTTCCTTGACCAAATGTTTCGTTTGCTGATATCCCTGCGACGCCCGCAGCCGGCTCAAATGCTGCGCGACACTCCCCGTGTTTTTTGAGATCGACATCTCATTGTCATTGAGAATAACGATCAGCTTCGTCTGCCTGTTGCCGACATTATTCAGCCCCTCATAAGCGAGCCCGCCCGTGAGCGCGCCGTCGCCGATCACCGCCGCCACATGATAGTCCGCGCCGGTCAGCGCGCGCGACTCGGCAAGCCCCATCGCCGCGGAGATCGACGAACTGCTGTGCCCGCTGTTGTACACATCGGATTCATGCTCGTTCGTCTTGGGGAAACCGCTGATCCCCCCGTAACGGCGCAGCGTTGAAAACTCAGGCGCGCGCCCGGTCAGAATCTTGTGTATATACGACTGATGCCCAACGTCCCAGATGATCCGGTCGCGGCACACGTCAAACGCCTTGTGCAGTGCCACCGTGAGCTCCACGACCCCGAGGTTTGACGCCAGATGGCCGCCGGTTTCCGCGACGTGGGAGATGAGGAAACCGCGAATGTCATAGGTCAAAAGATCAAGTTCCCGATCCGTCATACCCTTGATCATGCTTTGAAAATCCGCATTTGCAAAATCTATCAATTTATTCCAATCCCGTCATGATCTTATCGTGTTTATCTTATCGCATTCATCTTATCGTGTTCATCTTATCGCGTTCTGCGCGCCAATTCGCGCGCCAAGCTGATGAACAGGTCCACGCGGCCCTCGTCGCCGCAGCCGCGCTGAATCTCATGCCCCGCCCGCAACGGCAGCTCGAGCAGCGCCGGTTAATACGAATCCATGCAGAGCACTTCCGGCGATGTGGCCTTGTGCGGACGCTCGACGGTCC